>JAIXUZ010000036.1 GCA_027483285.1 Bacteroidota bacterium | reverse complement strand
TCGCCCGATTTTTTTGGGCCGCACAAAGCTACCAGCCTTACCATGAACCTGATTTACGATAACCTGGTAAAAAATAAAGCAGCCCAATGGTTTAGTAATGCCAAGGTGCCTCACTCTACCGGCTATACCCCCGATTTAGCAAAGGGTACTGCTATTTTAGGCAATACCCCCGATGCATATAACCAAATATGGAACCTACCAGTAGACCCTAACGCTATTACTGGCCAAGAATGGGTTAATCTATTTGCTAAGCACATGAGTAAGCCCAACAAGGTAACTGTTGCACCCAAATGGCTACTGCACGTATTGGGGCTGTTTATTCCTATAATGAAAGAGATGCCCGAAATGTGCTACCAATTTGACAGGGAGTACTATTTTGATTCGTCAAAATTTAATACCCGGTTTAACTATACACCTACTACCAATGAGCAGGCTGTGATTGAAACGCTGGCTGCGTTGAAGTAGTTTGTGGTTAGTGTAACCACCCCGTCACTTCGTGCCACCCCTCCTTAAAAAGTAGGGGAGTTAAAAAACAAAAAAGCCGCAGAGTTATCTGCGGCTTTTCTATAAGCTACAAGCTATCAGCTATTAACTAATCATATCAAACCCTGTATACGGAACCAAGGCGGCAGGTATTTTAATACCCTCCGGTGTTTGGTGGTTCTCTAATAAGGCTGCAACAATGCGTGGCAATGCCAATGCCGAGCCATTTAGCGTATGCGCCAATTTGGTTTTACCGTCGGCATCTTTAAAACGCAGTTTAAGGCGGTTAGCCTGGAAGGTTTCGAAGTTAGAAACAGAGCTGCACTCTAACCAACGTTGCTGGGCGGTAGAATACACCTCAAAATCGTACGTGCAGGCCGATGCAAAGCCCATATCGCCACCGCATAGGTGCAGTATACGGAAAGGCAGTTCCAGCTTTTCTAACAAGCCTTTTACATGCTCTTTCATCTGCTCCAGCGTTTCGTAGCTTTTATCGGGGTGTTGTAGTTGCACTATCTCTACCTTGTCAAACTGATGCAGGCGGTTAAGGCCACGCACGTGAGCACCGTAAGAGCCAGCCTCACGACGGAAGCAAGGGGTATAGCCCATATTCTTAATTGGGAACTGCTCCGCTTTCAAAATAACATCGCGGTACAGGTTGGTAATAGGTACTTCTGCCGTAGGTATCAGGTATAAATCATCCACCTGGGCATGGTACATCTGTCCTTCTTTATCAGGCAACTGGCCTGTACCAAAGCCCGATGCGGCATTTACCAATAAAGGCACCTGCACTTCGTCGTAGCCCGCTTTGGTGGCTTCCTCTAAAAAGAAGTTGATAAGCGCGCGTTGCAGCTTAGCGCCTTTACCCGTATACACAGGAAAACCGGCCCCGGTAATTTTATTACCCAGTTCAAAGTCAATAAGCTTGTACTGCTCCGTAAGCTCCCAATGGGGTTTAGCACCTTCGTGTAACTTAGGTATGTCGCCATGCTCAAAAACGGTAACGTTATCCTCGGGCGTAGCGCCTTTGGGTACAAACAACGCCGGGGTGTTCGGTAGGGTAACCAGCAAATCGTAAATAGCAGTTTCTAAAGCCTCCAGTTCGGCACCCAATAGCTTTTCGCGCTCTTTTAGGGCAGCAGTTTGGGCTTTTAGCTCGTTAGCCTTATCAGTTTGGCCCGATTTAAACAGATTGCCAATTTCTTTAGCCAAGGCATTGGCTTCGGCAAGGCCGGTTTCCAATTCAGCCTGTTTTTTGCGCTTATCGGCATCGGTAGCCAAAATACTCTCTATGGTAGCGCGGGCATCAATATTGCGTATGGCAAGGCGTTCAATGGCCTCGTCTTTGTTTTCTCGTATGTACGGTAGGGTAATCATGCCGCAAAATTAACAATTTAGCCGAATGGCTAAATTGTTAATTTTGCGGTAGTAATCAGTAGTCAGTAGTCAGTTGATGGTTCTTAATCAATCCCTGATTGAATTTTCTTGCCCTAATGGCTATTTATTAACAAAATAATATTATCTTTGCCGTCCTTTCGTAAAAAGGAATAGTGGTGAGTAAGCTTCGTGAATATGTGATTCCCTTTACGGGACTAAGTATAGGAAAGCATACTTATGAGTTTGATATTGACAAAAAGTTCTTTGACGTTTACGGTACAGAATTAATACATAGCGGCCAGATAAAGGTGGTTTTAGACATTACCAAATCGGCCAACATGCTATTGCTCGAGTTTA
The DNA here is from genome assembly GCA_027483285.1 of Bacteroidota bacterium. Taxonomy (GTDB): domain Bacteria; phylum Bacteroidota; class Bacteroidia; order CAMBQF01; family CAMBQF01; genus CAMBQF01. Next base: position 5,877 of record JAIXUZ010000036.1, on the reverse strand, counting down.
CGCACAAAGGTGTTTTTGATACCGAGTGCGACCGTTGCCTTAACGATATCCAGTTGCCTATTGAAGGTAAAAACAAAGTGGTTATTAAGTTTGGCACGGTAAGCGGCGACGAAAGCGACGATGTTTTTGTGTTGCCTATAGAGGCGCATGAGATAGACGTAGCCCCGCTTATTTACGAGTTTATAGGTATTACGGTGCCATACCGCAGGGTTCCCGCAGATTGCGACGAAACCGACAAGTATTGCGACACTGAAATAGGAAACCGCCTTAGCGGGATTATTTTAACCGGAGACGACGAAGAAGATGAAATTACAGAGCCTGAACCAGACCCGCGCTGGCAAAAGCTTAAAAATTTATTAGACGATAATAATAACGACAATAAAAGTAAAAAAGAATAACAATGGCACATCCTAAGCATAAGATTTCGAAATCTCGCCGCGATAAACGCCGTACGCACTATAAGGCTACTTCAATGCCTATTGCTACAGACTCATCAACCGGTATGCCCCACATTTTACACCGCGCCCACTGGCACGAAGGTAAATTGTATTACAAAGGCAAAGTGGTTATTGATAAAACAGCAACAGCTTAGTTTTATAACTAAGTAATAGCCCGTATGCAAAAAGTAAGGGCGGCCATTACGGCCGTTAGCGGTTATGTACCACCTTATGTGCTTAACAACGCAGAGTTGGAGCAAATGGTGGAAACCACGGATGAGTGGATAACCAGCCGCACGGGCATAAAAGAACGCCGTATTTTAAAGGGCGAAAATCAAGGTACATCAGTAATGGCGGTAGAAGCCGCTAAAGGGGTCCTGGCTAAGCGCGGAATATCTGCCGCTGAGCTGGACCTTATTATTTGTGCTACCACCACGCCCGATATGCAGTTTCCTGCAACTGCTAACATTATTGCAGATAAAATTGGCGCTGTAAACGCCTTTAGCTACGATTTGCAAGCTGCCTGTTCGGGCTTTATCTATTCATTAGTTACCGCATCAAAGTTTATAGAAAGCGGCACCCATAAAAAGGTACTGGTTATTGGTGCCGATAAAATGTCGTCAATAATAGACTATACCGACCGCCAAACCTGTGTTATTTTTGGCGATGGCGCAGGTGCTGTATTGCTTGAGGCTGATACCGAAGGCAATGGCATACAGGATTCTATTTTGAAGAGTGACGGTGCAGGCTGCACCCATTTGCACCAAAAAGCAGGTGGAAGCAGGCGCCCTGCCAGCCACGAAACGGTTGATGCCCGACAGCATTACGTTTACCAGGAAGGGCAAGCAGTTTTTAAATTCGCCGTTACCCGCATGGCTGACGTATCAGCAGAGATAATGGAGCGTAACAACCTTACCGCCGATGATGTGGCGTGGTTGGTGCCCCACCAGGCTAACCTGCGTATTATAGAGGCTACGGCCAACCGTATGGGTGTAGGTATGGATAAGGTAATGTTAAACATTCAACGTTACGGAAATACCACCAATGGCACTATTCCGCTGTGCCTGTGGGAGTGGGAGAGCCAACTTAAAAAAGGTGATAACATAGTACTGGCTGCTTTTGGCGGCGGTTTCACCTGGGGTTCGGTTTATCTTAAATGGGCTTACTAGGTGGTAGGTTATAGGTGCTAGGGGTTAGTTAATACTTCATTAGAAAATTTTATTATTAGACATTTATAATCTGTAGCAAACTATTGCTCAGTTATCATTTTGCATTCTGCATTGTGAATTATGAATTGGATAGCTACATTTACCTAAACTTAAATAACTATGCGTTTTATCAATCCGGGTTCGTTTGGTGTAGTAATACTTTGTTTCTTACTGCCTTTTTTAAGCATTAAATGCAACGGTGTAAAGCTGGCTACCTTTAGTGGTGTGCAAATGGCTACCGGAGCCGATATTAATGCCGGCGACCAGGGGATGTTCGGTAAGAAAATAATGAACAGCAGCAGCAGCACCGATAAACGCAAAATGCTATCGTACCCTTTGCTCGCCACGCTTGTTATTTTATTGGCTGCGGGCACTACTATATTGGTTTTAACACTTAAGGGCAGGGAAGAGCGTAAAATTCGCAAACTATCGTCTATTTTTCACGGGGTAGTGATATTTGGCCTGCTGGCCGAATTAGCCCGCATGGAATACAGTATAATGAAGGTGAACGAGAAGGCAGAACTGGGGCCTATTACGCTATCGTGGGGGCTGGATATTGGCTTTTACCTGGCATTGCTCATCCCCATAAGTATTATCATTTACAACATAGTAGAATTGCGCAAGCCGGTTGTTATTCCAATAATTGATGAAAACCCACCCCAGCAAAGTGATGAAGGCCAACCGCCTATACTGCAGTCATAATAATTAGCTAATACTACTGATTAATAATTGATTGTTTGCGCTTTTGATGCCAATGGATGATGTAATAGGTAGCTGTAAGCAATGCTGCGTATACTAATAGATTAATGCAACCTACGAAGAAGGGATTGAATATAGTCCACGATGTAGGAAGATAATCGCGGTGAAAGCTGGTCGTTACTATAATAATTGGCTCAATTAGAGAAGGAAAAATAAGTGCCGGTAATATCCACGCTGAATGGCGGATAGGCTTAAACCATAACAAGTTTGGCAACAGTACGCTATTTGCAATCAAATACAAATACGCCCACCAATAGGGGCCGGTAATGCGGTTTACAAATGCATATTGTTCGTACTCAACACCAGCAAACCACGAGAAGAAAAACTCATTAATATAGGCTATGCCATGAATAAGCGCGGAAATTAAAAACAGGTTATTTGCTGCTATAATCCACTTATGCATTTGGCTTTTAAGGTTACCCCTTTTGATAAACCAATACACTACGCATACCAAAGCAATTATGCGGGAACATTCAATAACGCAATTGAATAGTGGGTTGAACAGAATAAAATCCATAGCAGTAGTATCAGCTAAGGTATAAAGATGCAGCATTACTACGACAACATAGCCTTAGCCTTTAGCAAGCCTGCTACCAAAGCATCAACCTCAGCTTTAGTGTTGTAAAATGCGAATGAGGCACGCACGGTTCCGGGAATAGAGAAAATATCCATGATGGGTTGGCAACAGTGGTGGCCTGTGCGCACGGCTATGCCCAGTTTATCAAGGATAACGCCCACATCGTACGGGTGGATATCACCAATAAGAAAAGACAGAACACTTACCCTTTCTTTGGCATTGCCTATAAAACGAAGGCCTTCTATTGTGCTAAGCTGTTCAACCGCATATGCTACCAATTCGTGCTCGTAAGCGGCAATGTTGACTATGCCTATGGCGTTGATATAATCTATAGCAGCACCAAGCCCAATAATACCTTCTACGTGCGGTGTACCGGCTTCAAATTTAAAGGGAAGTTCGTTGTAGGTAGTCTTTTCTAACGTTACCTGTTTTATCATGCTGCCACCGCCCTGGTAAGGGGGCATAGCGTTCAGGTATTGCTCTTTACCATATAGCACACCAATACCTGTTGGGCCGAATAATTTGTGGCCCGAAAAGACAAAGAAATCGGCATCCAAATCCTGAACATCAACCGCCATGTGTTGTATGCTTTGGGCGCCATCAATAAGCACGGCAGCGCCTACAGCATGGGCTTTGGCTATAATCTCTTTAACGGGGTTAACCGTACCTAACGTATTAGAAACATGCACCACGGTTACCAGTTTGGTACGCTCGTTTAGCAGTTTATCGTATTCTACTAAAATTAACTCACCATCAGCATTGATAGGAATAACGCGGAGTATAGCCCCACGCTCTTCGCATAGCATTTGCCAGGGTACAATGTTGCTATGGTGTTCCATAGCGGTGATGATGATTTCATCGCCCGCGTTAACAAAAGCTTTACCAAAACTATGGGCAACAATATTTATAGACTCTGTAGTGCCACGGGTAAAAATAACCTCCTGTGTTTTTTCGGCATTGATAAAGGCACGGACACCCTCGCGAGCAGCCTCGTGCGCATCGGTAGCCTTTTGGCTAAGGTAATGCACCCCACGGTGGACGTTGGAATTGTAACCCTTGTAATAATTGACCATGGAATTGATAACTGCCAGCGGCTTTTGGGCCGTTGCGCCATTATCAAGGTATACCAACGGCCTGCCATGTACCGTAGTTTGCAGGATAGGAAAATCTTCGCGTATTTTCTCTACGTTGAATGCTACCAGTGCTATGTTGGTGTTGGTTGTCATTTTTAAAATTTGGAGAGCAGTAAAAAAACCTCTCCACGCTCCTCGCTAATCTCTCCTCTAATAATTAATAAAACGTTGCGAGATGATGCTATCTACATACTCACGCAATGGTGCAATTTCTATATGGTTGATGATGTCGTTAGCAAAGGCATACATAAGCAAAGCCTTGGCATTGGTTTCGTCAATACCACGAGAACGCAGGTAAAACAACGCATCGGTATCTAACGAGCCGGTTGATGAGCCGTGCGAACACTTAACATCATCAGCATAAATCTCTAGTTGCGGCTTGGTATTTACCGTTGCCGTATCTGTCAATAATATGTTTTTGTTGCTTTGGTAGGCATTGGTTTTTTGGGCGTCTTTACGCACAAACACCTTACCGTTGAATATAGCAGTACCTTCATCGTCAACTATGCCTTTATACAACTCATTGCTGGTGCAATTAGGCACACGGTGGTCTACCAGCGTATGGTTATCTACCAACTGCTTGCCAACGGGCAAATACAAGCCGTAAAGCTCGGCGTGGCCGGTAGCACCGTTTAATGATATATTCAGGTTGTTGCGCACCCAGCCACCACTTAGGGTAATGTTATTGGTAATGTAGTTGGCGTTGGCCTCTACAAACACCTCCGACGTTAGCACCTGGGCGGCATTGGTATTACTGTTTTGAATGCGGTAATGTTTTAGGTTGGCGTTGTGCCCAACATATATCTCTGAAACGGTATTGCTAAGGGTAGTATTCTCCCCTTCTACTGATGCAAAGAATGATACCAGCTCTGCCTGCGCAAAACGCTCTACCACAATAAGATTACGGCTTTGCAGCAAGGTATTGTTTTTAGCTTTGCCAATATTCAACACCCAGATAGGCTTAGCAGCAACAGTTTTAGCGGCTACATGAATGTACACTCCATGGTGGGCAAACGCCATGTTTAAGGCAGAAAAACCATCGGTTTCGCCGGTAGTATAGTTGGTAAAATGCTTTTCTACCGTAACGGGGTATTTCTCAAACGCATCGGTTAGCGAACAAACAGTAATACCTTCTTCGGTAACAGTATCTGACAATTCATCAGAATAAACACCGTTTACCAATACAATTTTGTGGGCATCTAAGCCTGTAACAAAAAGGCTGTCTACCGTTGCTTTGTCCAGTTTCGAATCGGGGTTAAAATCCAGTTCAAAATCAGTACGCAACAGCGTATCAACATTGGCGTATTTATATTCCTCGTTACGTTTTGTAGGCAGGCCAAGGGCTGCAAAGCGTTGAATGGCTTTAGCGCGCTGATCGTTTACAAAAGCGTTGTTGCTTTTGTAAATGTCTGCAAACCTATCGTAGGCGGTTACAAACTTATCTTTCAAACTTATAGTTTCTGCTGTTTGCATGATTAGGCCAGTTCTGCAACTTCTTTCTTAATCCAATCGTAGCCTTTTTCTTCAAGTTCCAAAGCCAGTTCTTTTCCGCCTGATTTTACTATGCGGCCGTTGTACAATACATGCACAAAATCAGGAACGATATAATCTAACAAACGCTGGTAGTGGGTGATAACTACCGTAGCATTGTCAGGGCTTTTAAGCTTATTTACGCCATTGGCAACAATGCGCAAGGCATCAATATCAAGGCCTGAATCGGTCTCGTCTAGTATTGCCAGTTTAGGCTCCAGCATAGCCATTTG
>JAIXUZ010000062.1 GCA_027483285.1 Bacteroidota bacterium | reverse complement strand
TACAATGGCTTTTTTACCTGTTAATTGACAAACTTGTGACATGAGCTTGAATGCTTATTTTTTAAGGACTGCAAAGAAACTACTTTTTTTCTAATTATACAAGTTCTTTTACAATTATTGTAATTATATGCTTTTTTAGCTGCGAAATTGCTGTTTTGGGGATAATATTAAGCGCCTAATAAGGCTCCTATTGCATTGGCACCGCACGCCATAAAACAGAAAAGGCCCTATTAGGGCCTTTTCAAAAGTGTTGTATTTAAAATACAATTACTTAGTCTCAGTAGCTGGAGCTTCAGTAGCAGGAGCTGCTGTAGTATCTTCAGTTGTAGCTGAACCTAAACCTTCACCTAGAGCATCCATAGGGTTTGGAGCACCGGTCATTTGAGCTTTAGTCATAGAAACTAACCATTTGTCGTCTTTTTTAACAAGGCTAACTTCTTCGTCTTTGTCAGAACCTTTAACTTTGTATTTAACGGTAGCTTTGTCGCCATCAACTTTCTCTTCGCCCCAAACGAATTCACGTTTAGTTTCGCTGCCTTTACCACCTTTAATTAATTCGATAATAGCTTTAGTGTCATCAGTAGCATACTGAGCTGCTTCGTCAAATTTTTTGTCTTCAATAGCTGACATAAATTTCTCTGCAACACCTTTTGGAGTTTCAGCACCACCGCATGAAGTGAAAAGAATAACAGCGGCTACAAGCGCGCCTCCTAGTAGTTTAATTGTGTTTTTCATAGTTATTGTTATAATTGTTTTTTTGTAATTTTAATATTCCCTGTATGTTATTTTGCGCGTAAAGTTATTCAAATAAAGTTTATCAAGCGCAATAAATGGTTTTGTTGTTGTAGTTCGGTCAACTTCAATAGTATCCGTTTTACTAACTGCGTTTAATGATTTGTAGATTACTTCAGAACAATACATTTTATCATCTGTATCCAGCTCTAACTGCAAATCAAACTCCATCCCCATTTTGTAATACTTTTTAATCTCAGCTATAAATTTATCCTTGGTTTCTTTACCAAATGTGTACCTGTAGATACCAAATGCGTAATTAGACTCAGGGGTACAGAATATCTCAATAGGATCTTTCTTCATTTTATTGGTTTTGTTTTCTTCGCCACCTACGCAGTGGTAAACAAAAACTTTAACCTTACCGTTAACGGTATCTTTAATGATGATGCCTGAATGAGAATACAACTGCTCTTGTTGCGATGATTTACGGAAAACCTGGCTAAAAAAGCCTTTGCTATCCCTTAAAATCAAATCGCCACTTTGCAATGAGTCGGGGCTGATGTTTTGCTTACGCCACTCTGTGTATGCGTTAATAGGATCAACATTAGCCGCGGCATCATTAAAGTATTCTGATACCATATAGCTTACTCCAGCTAAAAAAAGAACGTCAAATAGTACTAAAAATATGTTTAAAAACTTTTTAAACACGGTACTTATTTTTTGGCAGTATCAGCCTTTGCATCAGCAGCAGGCTCCACTACAGGCTCCATTGGTGTTTCAACGGGAGCACCAGCATCGCCCAATAAATCTTCAATTGTAATATCAATTAACCAATCGCCATCAATCTTTTTAAGGTTTGCTGTTTTTGCAACACCTTCATTAGTATAGGCAACTGTAGCAACGCTATCGCCAACAACAACAGGCTCAGCAATTCCGCTAATATTAAACTTAATGCTTGTTGGGTCTGCATTAATAAAGTCTTTCAACTGACCAACAGCCGTTACACCAGTAGGGGTAGCAAATTTACCAGCCTCATCGTAGTTTTTGGCCTGTATAGCTTTAAAGAAATTATCGGCAACCTCTTTCGGGGTGTATGATTTTCCACAACTTGTAAGCATTACTGCAACTAAAGCAACTAAACCAAATCGTTTTAACATTGTATTGTATTTTTTGATTGGGAACGCAAATTTAGTGTATTATTTAATACAATTACCCTGCAAACTATTATTTATTGACAAGTTATCAGACTTTTAAACAAGTGCTGCTGCTGCAATAGTTTACATCTTGGCCATCAAATACTTATACATTGCTTCCATTGAATAAATGTCGGCTTTATGGACTTTTTCGTTGGGTGTATGTACAAAATCTTCGGGGGCGCCAATAAATAACCAATCGAATGGATAAGGCGATTTTTGCAATTCGGTGCCATCGCTTCCGCCAGAGCCTTCTACTTCCAGCTGGAAATCAATACCGCTTTGCTTTGCCAATTCCAGTATTTTCAGGTAAAACGACCTGCGGGGGATACCGGAGTCGCGGATAGATAAGGCCACCCCTTTACCATGGTCAACCCCTTCGGTTTTCCAGGTAATATCGGCTATTAGCGCCTGCATAATACCATACTGCTCATATATATACTTACCTACAACCCCTGCATTACCTCCACCACTCTCTTCATAACAAGTAAAGCAAATCAACCCATTAGTAAGGGTTTCGGTTGTTTTTAGGGCAATGTAGCACCCAAGGCGGTTATCCATATAGCAGCACTGGATATAATCGTCTGTCTCCCTAAAGTCAGGTTTAAAAGTTAATTCTGTGCCCCGTTCAATTTCTCGGCTGTAAGTACAGCTTAAAAAATTATTTTCATGGTCGTAATGCAATTCTGCTTCTATTTCGCCCAAACTATCTGCCCCTACCAGCTTAAATCCATCCTCGGTGCGCGGACCGCCAATTTTAACCAAGCCATTGTTGTAGCGTACCGTAAACCCAATACTATCCATATGGGCAAACACAGCGGTACGGGGTGTGCCAAATTTTAAAATAAGGGCATCGCCAATAAAATTACC
>JAIXUZ010000384.1 GCA_027483285.1 Bacteroidota bacterium | reverse complement strand
TGGTAAAGAATTTTTTGAAGAGCGGAAATTTTGAAGGCAAGATTGAAAAGGACTTCTTCGGTAACCCCAACGTCCCTTTTAAGGTGCTTAAAAAAGTAACCGCTACCGATGCCGAAGTAAAGCAAAACCCAAGGGCACGCAGCGCAGTGATGCGGATAGCCGAAAAATTATAAAAAAATGCCATCTAACCATGAGTGGAAACACAATTAAGGAGCAGGCAGAGAAACCCGAAGTTACGGGTGCCGAAGCCGCAGCCCCCGAAAAGTCTGGTGGCAACCGCGTAGGCAGGTTCTTCTCATCTATGTTGGATGGGCGCGCTTTTAAAGGCGAAAATGCTGCCAAGCAAATAACTTTTATATGCTTTTTAGCCCTTGTGGCTGTAGTGTACATAGGAAACGGCTACTACGCACAAAAAACAATGAGTGAGAGCATTAAGCTTACTAATGATATTAAAAATATGCAGGGCGAATATGTAAACCTGCAAAGCAAGCTGGCACAAAAAACAACCCTAAGCACCATAGCTGCAAAGGGTAAAGATTTAGGCCTGCGCGAAGCGATAATACCACCCGCAAAACTAACAGTACCAACAAGCGAAAAATAGTACTATTTAATGGACGCCATCAAACAAATAAAACGCCGCATATACATTACATACTTCGCGGTATGTGTGTTAGGCCTTGCCATTATGGCACAGGTGCTGCGCGTGCAGTTTGTTATGGGCGAAGGGCTGCGTAAACGTGCTGAAGAGCACACACTTGCATACCGCACTGTTGATGCGTTGCGTGGCAATATTTACGATGCAAACTATAATGTTATAGCCACATCTGTTCCTATTTATGATGTGTATGTAGACATTAACGCAGGCGCAATTACTAATAAAATATTTGAAAGTCGCATTGATACATTAACCCTTGCGCTGGGCAACTTATTTAAAGACAAAGGCAAAAACCAGTTCCGCCGCGAGTTAACCACCGCACGCAACAACAAAGACCGCTATATATTATTAAAGCGTGAGGTTAGTTTTGACGACCTTAAAAAGCTGCGCAAATTCCCCATTTTTTACGAAGATAAACGTAGCACCGGCAGCTTAATAGTTGAGCAAAAAAGTAAACGCCGCTTACCCTTTGGTATGCTTGCACAACGCACCATTGGCCGCGAGATCGACTCGCTGGGCATTGAAGGCGGCTTTAATAAATACCTGCGTGGTGTAGGTGGCAAACGCCTGATGGAGAAAATGGCAGGTGGCATGTGGAAACCCATCAACGACGAAAACTCTGAAGAGCCAACCAACGGAAAAGATGTAATTACTACTATTGATATCAACCTACAGGATGTAGCTGAAAATGAGTTGAATAACAAACTGGTTGAAACAGGCGCATCGTTTGGCTGTGTAGTGTTAATGGAAGTAGGCACAGGCAATATTAAAGCCATGGCCAACCTTACCCGCCACAAAGATGGTACCTATAGCGAAGACCTTAACTACGCTGTTGGCAGCAAAGCCGAACCGGGTTCTACCTTCAAATTAATGTCGCTGGTGGCTGCTATGGAAGATGGCTTGGTAAACCCAAATCAACTGCAGGATTCTTACAACGGCACACGCAGCTTTTGCGATGGCCGCACCATTCGCGATGTGCACACATTAGGCGGTAAAATAACTATTCAACAGGCATTTGAAACTTCATCAAACGTAGTTATAGCAGGCGCTGTTAATGATGCTTACAAAGCATCGCCACAAAAACTTTACAACCGCTTTAAAGCCATGCATATTACTGAGCCAACGGGTATCGATATCCGCGGCGAAGCAACTCCTAACATTAAAGACCCTTCAAAACAATACTGGTCGTGTACGTCTATACCCTGGATGGCGCATGGATATGAATTGGAGGTAACCCCTTTGCAAACCCTTACTTTTTATAATGCTATTGCCAACAACGGTAAAATGATGAAGCCTATGTTGGTTAAAGAAATTCGCGACCACGATAAGGTGGTGCAAACATTTGCACCTGAAGTATTGGCAGAACACGTTTGCAGCCCTGCTACGGCTATGAACGCCCGCCGTATGATGGAAGCTGTAGTAAATGGCGAACATGGCACCGGCAAAAAGCTACAGGCCTGCTTATTTAAAGTGGGTGGCAAAACCGGCACTGCGGTAATTAATCGCGCGGGTGGTTTTAATGCCGATGGCACCAAGGCATACAACGCCTCTTTCTGCGGTTACTTCCCTGCCGATAAGCCGAAATATTCCTGCATTGTATTTATCAGCAACCCGGTAAACGGACAGATATACGGTGGAGAAGTGGCTATGCCGGTATTTAAAGCAGTAGCTGATAAGGTATACGCGTTGGATTTAGAGTTTAAACACCCGATTAATAACAGCATTGCAGCAACCACAGCGCCAATTAACGCACGCGGTGCAGTTATAGATATTGAAACCGCCGCAAAAGCTATGGGCTACAACGTTACCGCAAGTGGCGACGGCCCTTGGGCAAGCGGAACAATGACCGGCAAATCGGCACGCGTTAGCGCATCCAACATCAACGAAAAAATAGTACCTGATGTAACCGGCATGAGCATTAAAGATGCCATGTACTTATTAGAAAATGTAGGCCTAAGGGTTAAGCCTATTGGCTATGGCAAAGTGCTTCGCCAATCCGTAGCCCCGGGCAGCCCTGTTACCTCAAACCAATTTATAACCATAGAACTGGCTAACTAGTGAAGGTATTAAAGGACATATTATACAAGGCCGGCATAACCGAAGTTATTGGCGATACCGAAACACCAATTATGGGTGTTACGGCAGACTCGCGCGCGGTTGAGCTAATATCACTTTTTGTAGCAGTTCGTGGAACAAAGGTTGATGGGCACAACTACATTGAAACAGCATTAGAAAATGGCGCTATAGCCATTGTATGCGAAGAGTTGCCGGCAAAATTAAATCCTGCCATTACCTACATACGTGTGCACGATGCATCGTATGCTTTAGGCCATATTGCATCTAACTTTTATGGTGTGCCTTCATCGCGTATGCGCCTGGTGGGTGTTACAGGCACCAACGGTAAAACTACCTGTGCAACATTATTATACAATCTGTTTTCATCGCTGGGTCATAAATGCGGATTGATTTCTACCGTTGAGAATAAAATAGGCCGCGAGGTTATCCCATCTAC
>JAIXUZ010000146.1 GCA_027483285.1 Bacteroidota bacterium | reverse complement strand
TGGTAACCTTGATAACAGCAGTGTAACAATAGTAGACCAACCAAACAATGGTATAGTGGTTGTAAACCCTGACGGTTCTATTATCTACACTCCAAACCAGGACTTCAACGGTGTTGACTCATTAATCTACCAGATTTGTGACTTGGGTTCTCCGGTACTTTGTGATACTGCTTATGTAGTAATCAACGTAACTCCGGTTAACGATCCTCCGGTTGCTAATCAAGATAACTCTTCAACTAACGAAGATACCCCAGTAACAATTGTTGTTCCGGGTAACGACACTGATGTTGATGGTAACCTTGATAACAGCAGTGTAACAATAGTAGACCAACCAAACAATGGTATAGTGGTAGTAAACCCTGACGGTTCTATTATCTACACTCCAAACCAGGACTTTAATGGTGTTGATACTTTAATCTATCAGATTTGCGATACAGGCCTGCCTGTGTTATGCGACACTGCACTGGTTATTATCAACGTTAACCCTGTAAACGATCCTCCGATTGCTAACACAGACAATGCCCTTACAGGAGAAGATATGCCTGTAACCATTAACCTGCCTGTTAACGATACCGATGTTGACGGTAACTTAGATAACGGTTCAGTAACTATTGTTACTCCTCCGGTAAATGGTACAGTAGTGGTTAACCTAGACGGTTCTATTATCTATACCCCGAACCCGAATTTCTGGGGTCAGGATTCGTTAATCTACCAAATATGTGATACAGGTTTACCTGTACTATGCGACACTGCATGGGTTTACATATCAGTAGAATCTAACAACGACCCATTAATTGCGATACTGGATACTGCTTCAACTCCGGAAGATACCCCTGTAACTATTCAGGTGCCTGATAACGACATTGATGTAGACAATAACATTGACTACAGCAGCGTAACTATCATTCTACCTCCGGCAAATGGTGTTATCTCTGGTATTGACCCTGTAACAGGTTTCATTACCTACACACCTAACTTAAACTTCAACGGTGTAGACTCGTTGATATACCAGATTTGTGACTTAGGCTCTCCTGTATATTGCGATACAGCTTGGGTATACATTACTGTAGGTCCTGTAAACGACCCACCAGTAGCTGTAACCGATACTGCAAGTACACTTGAAGATACCCCGATACTAATTGGTATAGAGGCTAACGACTACGATGTTGACGGTAACTTAGACCCTAACTCAGTAGTTATTATTACTCCTCCATTGTTTGGTAACGCTACCTTCAACCCTGCAAACGACTCGTTACTATATGTTCCGAACCCTAACTTCTTCGGTACAGATAGCTTATTGTACAGCATTTGCGACAGTGCAGGCTTGTGCGATACTGCATGGGTATATATTACAATACAAAGCACTCCTGATATCACTCTAGATCCTAGCATCTTCCCAAGTGGTAACAACATTAGCTGCTTTGGCGCTAACGATGGTTCAATTAACTTAACAATTGACCTTGGCGTTCCTCCTTACACTATTACATGGACAGGTCCTAACGGATATACTGCTAATACTGAAGACATCAGCGGTTTAGCCCCTGGTACTTATACTGTAATTGTAGTAGATGTTAATGGTAGCAGCATAACAGCTTCTATAACCCTAACCGAGCCTAGCTTGCTACAAAGCAGCGTTCAGGTGGTTAGCTATAGCGGTGGTTACAATGTAAGCTGCGGTGGTGCAACCCCATCTTGCGACGGTGCTATTGACTTATCTGTTGCCGGTGGTTCGCCAGCATACAGCTACAGCTGGAACGGCCCGGGTGGTTTTGTTGCCGTAACCCAAGACATTGCTAACCTATGTATTGGTACTTACACAGTAGTAGTTACTGATGCAAACGGTTGTACAACTACGCAAACAGTAACCTTAACTGCTCCTCCTGCTCTTGAAATTGGTGGTGTGGCCCTTGAATACAATGGTGGTTACAATGTAAGCTGTGCTACTGCTTGCGACGGTTCTATTGACCTTGTAATAACCGGTGGTGTTGCTCCGTTCAACATTTCTTGGACAGGACCAAACAACTTTGCATCAAGCAGCGAAGACATTGCTAACCTATGCCCAGGTGCATATGTAGTAACTGTTGTAGATGCTAACGGTTGTTCAACTACTACTACAATCACTCTACTGGCTCCGGCTCCGTTAACATCTAGTGCAGCGGCAGCAATAGTAGCCGGTGGCTATAATATTACATGTAACGGTGCTTGCAACGGTACTATCAACGCTACAATTGGCGGTGGTGCTGCTCCATACTCATACAGCTGGATTGGACCTAACGGTTTTGTAGCTGTAACTGAAGACTTGAGCAACCTATGTGCAGGTACTTATACCTTAACTGTAACTGATGCTAACGGTTGTACATCAACCAGCAGCGTGACCCTAACACAACCAGAGGTACTTGACGCTACAGCGTTAGCTGCTACTACCGATGGTGGTACTAACATTAGCTGCAGCGGTGTATGCGATGGCTCTATTGACTTAACTGTAACAGGTGGAACTGCGCCATACACTATTGGCTGGACAGGACCTAACGGTTATACTTCATCAAGCGAAGACATCAGCACTCTATGTTTAGGTACTTACGTAGCTACTGTAACTGATGCTAATGGTTGTACTTCAACTGTAACAATTACCTTAACAGCCCCAACCCCAATTGTACCTACAGGTGTAGTATCTACTTATGTAGGTGGCTATAACGTAAGTTGCGGTAATGGCAACAACGGTTCTATTGATGTAAGCGTAAGCGGTGGCTCTGGTAGCTACTCTTACAGCTGGTCGGGCCCATCAGGCTTTACCGCTAACACTGAAGACATCAGCAACTTATTTGCAGGTACTTATACCCTGATTGTAAGTGATGTTAACGGTTGCTCAGATACATTAGTGTTCAACTTAACACAACCTGAACCTTTGGATATTACTTCGGTAAATGCGCCAAGCTTCTGTGGTTTAGCTAACGGTACTCTTGATCTGATTGTTAACGGTGGCTCAGGCTTCTTCCAATACAGCTGGACAGGTCCTAACGGCTTTACCTCTGCAACTGAAGACCTGTTTAGTATTTTTGGTGGCGAGTACATTGTTGAGGTAACCGATACTAACGGTTGTACTGTGACTGATACTATTATAGTAGGTGATAAACCACCGGTTGTTGCAACTGCGGTAACTACTCCAACAAACTGTAACGGCAACTGCAACGGTGCTATCAACCTAAGCATGACAGGCCAAGAGCCATTCTTAATTAACTGGACAGGCCCTAACGGCTTTACTTCTACAGATGAAGACTTGGTAGCCCTATGTGCAGGTGATTACATTGTATCTATAAACGATGGCAACGGCTGTTCATTTACTGATACCTTCAGCATTACTGCACCAAACGCTGTAGTAATAGCAATTGACGCAAACAATGCTGCAACATGTAGCGCAAGCAATGGTAACATTGACATAAGCGCAACAGGTGGCTCTAACACTTATAGCTACAGCTGGACCGGCCCTAACGGCTTTACATCAACAAGCCAGGATATTACCGGCCTTGCTGAAGGTTGCTACACTGTAACTGTTACTGATGCTGGTGGCTGTTCTACTACACAAACAATTTG
The DNA here is from genome assembly GCA_027483285.1 of Bacteroidota bacterium. Classification (GTDB taxonomy): domain Bacteria; phylum Bacteroidota; class Bacteroidia; order CAMBQF01; family CAMBQF01; genus CAMBQF01. The sequence goes on along the minus strand of JAIXUZ010000146.1, from coordinate 1,057 downwards.
TGTTGGTTCAGTATCTAACCTTGTAATGGCAACTCTACCGGTTAACGTAAGCTGTAATGGCTTAAACAACGGTAGTGCCTGCGCTAACGTAACAGGTGCAACTGCCCCTGTAAGCTACCTATGGTCTAACGGTGCCAATACCCAGTGTGCTGATAGCTTAGCCCCAGGTACCTATGTAGTTCAGGTTACTGATGCTAACGGTTGCTCTGCTACCGATACCATTGTAATTACCGAGCCAGACCCTATTGTGGTTGCTGCTGATATCCCGGTTTACCCTAACGGTTACAACATTAGTGTTGCTAACGGTAGCGATGGTTCTATAGACCTCACTGTAACCGGTGGTGTTTTACCATACCAATACAGCTGGGATATTGCAACTATCGACTCAACATCGGAAGATTTGCAAAATCTTTCTTGCGATACATTCACTGTAACTATTACCGATGCGAATGGCTGTGCTATTACTGAGGAATATGTACTTACTTGTCCTCCTGTAATTGAGCTGCCAACCGGCTTTAGCCCTGGTAACATGGATGGCTTGAATGACTACTACGTGATACACGGCATTGAAACCTTTACAGATAACAAGTTCACAGTGTTTAACCGTTGGGGACAAGTAATCTATGAAAAAGAAGGATATGCTAACGATTGGGCAGGTACCAACTTCCAAGGCAGGTTAATGCCAGACGGTGTATACTTTGTACTGTTTACTGTTAACGTACCAAACCAAGGCGAGTTGACATTTAAAGCAACAGTAGAACTACGCCACAGTTTAGGTAAATAATAAAAATTAATTATAACATATCCGGCGCGGCGCAAGCCGCGCCGGATATTATTAAGTAGAGAATTAAAACAGGTTTAAACACCAGATAATATGAAAAAGGTTATACTAACAGCAGCATTGGCAATAGCGGCACTAACGGGAGTAAAAGCCCAGCAAGAAGCTATGTTTAGCCAATACATGTTTAACCAGGTATTTTTAAATCCGGCGTATGCAGGTACTCAAAGCTACATTTCGAGTACGCTGCTATACCGCGACCAGTGGACCAACTGGAAC
>JAIXUZ010000416.1 GCA_027483285.1 Bacteroidota bacterium | reverse complement strand
GTGTCCAGGTAATCTCTAAAAAATTGCATCCGCAGAAATGGCTCGGTTATAAAAACGTTGTTTTCTACGGGTATTTGCACAGGCCCTGCTGTAGAGGCATGAACGTAAGCATAGCCCTCTCCAAAGGTTTTATCCAAAGCGTAATTATTGTAAAGCAATAATTTCTTTAACGCATAGTCGGTAAAGAAGCTGCCGTTTAGGGTATAACCTATGGAGGCAAATATCCGCTCCAGGACAAACGACACATACAACCAAGGCACTAAAACATGCTTGTTGTAGTTAGGTCCCTCGCCCTCGGGGCCTAATTGGTTTATGGGCGTTGTGCCCGGCCCATTATCGTACAGGTTGACAAAGCCGCAGTATTGTGGATTTGGACTATCTGTGCTATCAGCATCGGCATAAAAGGCGGGGTTGCTATGCATGGGAAATTGAAACATGAGCGGCCTTTCATCACCAATACTGTATAAGGTAATATCTGAAAGCTTCGCTTCACCATAGCTTTTAGATTGGTGTGTTTCTCTAACCGAATCAATTATACCGGTTGAATTATATATATCGCCTATGATAACATCATTGCCGTAATTAACGTCCTTTAACGATTTACCAAAAACGTCTAAAGGAAAGCCATTTACAACCAAGTTTCCCTCGTAACGTAGTTGAGAGAGCTTGCTAAAAACCAACTTACCTTCTAGCTTTTTAGTATGCCTAAAGAGTATAGAAACGTTGTCGTAGTCATACGTTTTGCCGCTTATATCAAGCCTGTGCAGGTACTTTAGGGCTTTGTGGTTATGCTTTGTGCCTGGCAGGGTTATGGGCATACTAAAGGAGCCGGGAATAGTGGCACCATCAGCAGGAAAACATGGGTTGTTAAACTCCATGTCAACGCTGATGCCTTTAGCGACATCAAGCATTTCGCCATCGTCTTTTTGAATACTTATCATAATGCTATGTCGCTAAAGCTTTGTTCATCACTGGCGTGGCGATAATTAAATTTTACGCTAGGAAAAGCATCGCCATCAGTATTGATGTCAACTTTGCCATTATCAACCAGGCACCTTACATAGTTCCAACGGTTACTAAATGGCTTTTTAAAAATCTCATAAATGTGTTCCGACTGAAGAAAGTCCTTTATTGCCAAAGCATCTTTTTTAGATGCTAAAGCGCCTGTGCTCAGCTCGAAGCTTGCATAGGCGTTTATATTATACTGCGCTATTTCAGCAGTAAATTTTTCAGGCAATATGGGAGTTACAGCCCTATGTTCTTCAGAGGATTTTTCATTTACTTCTATCCTTCTCGACCTACACTCTAACACTTCCCATCGCCCATAGTTGTTTATGTACATAAACATATACTTATGGGCTTCCTCTGCCATTAAAACGTAGCACATTGGGCCTGTAACCTCATTGTCGTCTTCATCTGCCAGCCAAACCTCATATTTATATGGGGTCTCTGAACTTAGCAAGTCCAACCCATTCTGTTTAAAACCGCTACTGAAGGTAACGGTTATATAATCTTGCAAGGTTGATACGTTGCTAAGGGTAGTTACAATATTACTACCGTCTTTATAGTAAACACGAGCCTTTATAGAATAAACGTTTCCGCCTAAGCTAGGGATATAAAAAGAGGCAAAGTCAGGAGTATCTCTAGAGATAAACCTGTAGGTTGGCCGAGAGGTTAAAAATGAGCCGGTTTCGTTAAGAAACAGGAGCATATCAAAATTATTAATAGTACCGCCCATATTGGTAGCTAAACGTAAATCGTTTTTGCTTAGCCCTCCCGGATGGATATAATAGTAGCCATCGCCAACTGGGTACTTGTATTTCTTTTTTACAACCGAGGGATTTCCGTACTCCTCATAATAATTAAAGTAAAATGGTACGGCGCCGTATATCCTTTTGTTGTGACTGTCAAGGCCTAATAGAGTTGGTTTAAAGTCCGTATCTAAAATCCAAGGCTCTAGCACAGGGCTCAAATCAAACTCGGCAAAGCCATTAGTTTGTTTGTGCTTTAATGCAGGCAATGTTGTCCAACTGCCCATAAATGGGTTTGGGTTGCTACATACTATAGGCTCAACGCGCAGGTTATAATTTGGATTATAAAGCCTTGGTGTGCCGTTGCTTGTATGTATAACTAGATTGGGGTCGTCTGTGGTTATGGTTAAGTCGTACTCTGGCCCATAATTACGGGCAGTAAAATCCATACTGGCAAAGGCGATAAAATTAGCCTGTATATCAAAATCTCTACTTAGGTAGTAGTTGTTTTGAAAATAGATTTGTGCAGATTGCAACATGTCTATTAACGGCACAAAATAGGTAGTGTTGTATTGTTGGCCACTATCGTCTGGCATCAATGCGCAGGTCATTACCAGCGTATTGTTTGGCAGGGGGCAAGCTGCCCAATGAAACCTGATTGAGCAACCGGGTGTAAATGCAGCCAATGCTTCTATTTGGAAAACCCCTAATGTGCCATTCTGTACAATTTCATTAGTGCCATCTACAGTAATGTACATGGGGTTTTTCACTAGGTTTACGGGCAATAATTCCGAACCGACATGTGCGCTCATTTTATTTCCATTTTACATACGCGGGTACCGTAACGGTAAAGCCTAGCGTATCATTAAACATAGCCTCTTCTATTTCCAGTATAGAGGCGCCCTGGTCAATTTCCAATCCCCTTATTAGCTGATACTCGGCAGTTTGCGACCTTACACGGTAATCCTCATAAATTTGACTTACCATTTCGGCGGCCGCAGCATAGGTATTGTCTAAAACAGTTTGCTGCTCTGCCAAATCTTCAATATCAATGCAAGGCTGAATAATGTCAAAAGACATATTTATGATGCCTAAAAAGTTACTTGATTGGCTGGTGCGCGGCAAAAGCTTGGTGTTGTTCAATATCAGAACAGCCCAATTGCCATAGCCGCTATCCAATATCTTACCGAAATAATCAATTTGATTATTGCGAAAGAACGACTCGTGGTTATTATCATCGTGCATAAGCACGGTGTTAACCACAGCCAAAGATTTTATGTAGTCCAAGTATAATGACGGTTTGTATATCATTTGTTAAGGTCCATTTGGCGTTTCAACTCTTTAGCGGCAACATGCTTAGATTCTATCCAAGCCATGATGCTGGTAAACTCCATTTCCTCAATTTTGCTTTTCTCCCAAGGCATTTCGCCTGTAAAGCCCATAACAGTTACTTCCCAATCTACTTCCACGCCTTTTTTACCATGCTCTTCGTAAGTAACAGGAAAAATAGTGGGCATAGCAGCCAACATACCCCTAAAGTTTATAGCTGCCATCAGCTTGTCTTCAAACCTAACATAAGAGGCTAACCTAACATCCCTTTCCCAACCATCGCCACCATCAAAAGGCTTTTGTTTTAGGAAAGGCCGCTTTCTTGGATGGTAAAGCGATGCGATAAAACAGTTAAGATTATCCTCGGTTGGGTTTGAAGTAAAAGTGTTTAGCCAGGCAGTTGCATAGCCAAAGGCAAGCACATTAACGCCGGCTAACCTGTCTGATGGGCCTATAAGTTTTAGACCGAATTTGGTGCGTAACTGCGGTACTAACGAAGTGGTATGGCAGTTATCACCCTTTGCCCACTCAACCAACGGTAAAGCCTGGAATACAATTACACTTTGGTCAAAGAAATAAAACAGGGAGCTGGAGGCACCTGTAATTGCTTTTACCAGCATCATGTCTGCTACTTCGGGCTTAATAAACCGTTTGGTTGAAAAACGGACTATCCGCCTAAATTGGTAGATTGTCAGTTCGTCCCAATTTTCCGGCAACGGGTAACGAAACTTAAAAGGGCCTACAGGGGCATACAGGTAATTCATTACTTGTAAGGGAGAAAAGGGATTTTATTTTTAACGTACAAGTAGATAAGGCCACCAATAGCAGCGGCAATAAGCAAAAGCCACCATACCCATTCTAACGTGCCCTCAACGTCTGTTTTTACCGTTGTGGCACTCTTGCTTTCTTTGGTGTTGCTTTTAGCCTTTAAAGCCTCTGTTTTCGCCTCTGTTTTGGTAGCGTTTAAATTAACGGTCTTGGGCTGGGTAATACCAGTTGCCCGCACGGACTGTGTTTTAGCATCATACTGAAGTGTGACAACGGTGCCATTATTTTCGGCAGTGTAGGGGTTTCCTTTAGCCAAAAGAAAGAATGGTATAAACAACTTTGCCGTATCGCCACGAAGCTGCAATGTTGTATCAATTACTGTGGTAATTAGCGTGCTTTTAACGCTTGCTAATTCCACTTTTTGGCTAAACTTGTCGCGCTGCTTTAGCTTGGTTTTGCAAGAAAATAAGGCAACTAGGCACACCATTATTATAAATGGTAAAACACAGCAACCAAGTTGTTGCCGGTCGGGTGGCGGCATGGGCTTTTGCTTTTCCATAACTAGGCTTTTAAACGATTTTTTATTGGAGCCTGCATATCCTGTAACCATACAGGTGTTTTGTATTTGTTAGAGTACAACCAACATGCAGGTGTTGGCAGGCTTGTACTTAGGTCAGCATGAATAAACGATGAGCCTAAGCCAATACGTTTAAAGCCTGATTGTATTAGGCAATCAATAAGCGCAATAGCATGGTGTTTACTAGAAAAGCCAATATCTACAGCTAAGCCTGTAAGGTGGGCGCTGTTGGGTTTTCCTTTAATGGCAGTATTAAGTTTAGGCCCACGGTAGCCGCTAGTTATCCTAAAACCGTAGCCCTCATTTATCATAGCCTCTTTAGTACTATCAAGGGCTTGTGCAAGCTTTAACATGTTTAAGCGCACATTTGGTGGCGGGTTGTTTTGCTCTTTAAGCATGTCGCCTTTTACCTTTGCGGCCGTTGCACTATCGTCTAACTTGTCCAGGGTTTCCTGAGTGCTTTTTAAAATCTCGTCCGAGAGCTCTAAAAAGTCATTAAGCTGAAATAATTTAGTTAACTGCATTTGTTTTTTTTTTTGCATTGTCCTCAGCATCCAGTTCGGCGGCTGTTTTTTGTTTTAAATCCTCTATAGCGCCCGACCGCAAGAACCTTTTTAGCGTGCGCATTATAGGAGCAAAAGGGCTGTCGGGTTTTATTACAGAAATATTCTCCAGGATGCTGAGTAGCTCAGCACACAACATCATTAGGCACATTATATCTACAAACCCGTGGCCTATGTTTGCTGCCCAAGTAGTGGCGGTAAACTTGTCTACCTGTTTAATTGCGCCTATGGATAGAAAATACAGTATCAGCTTAGTAGCGGTATTTTTACCAAGCTTATTGCTGATAAACTCTTTTTTAATTCTAGACTTCCAGATGCCTGTTATGGTATCAATAACGATTAGGATAATAAGTCCGACGATAAAGGCGGGATCAGACCAAACGTATTGAATAAACAGGTTTTTTAGAATGGTTAAAATTGCTGCTACAGAAATAACAAGCAAGCGGCCTTCATGGGTATCGGTACCCATAATGGTAAGGAAGTATTTGTGCATTAACGTTTTCATGGTATTATAGATTAACCGATGCGCCGTCAAACTCGTCGGGCATGATGGTGTTTGAATTACTTGGGCTGTAGATACTGCTGTTTTGGAAAGTTGGGTACTGCCCAATATTTTGGTACAGGTAGTTACGCAGGGTGCGGATTGCGTTTTCAGCGTTGGTGGTTTGTTGCAGGGCTAACCGTTCTAAACTTGACATTGGAGCTGCTGAACGTTTTTGCTCGCTGTCGCCACTTGCCTTTTCGGCGAACATGGTTATTCCACGGTCGTCAAAAGTCAATTCCAACTCTGTTGTGGCGGCTGCAATAGCATAAGAAACGATAGCCTGCGACACATATTCCAGAACGGTTTTGTTGGCCGCTGAAAGGGTGCCGGAAAGTTGCTCATTGAGCAACTCGGTATAGTAATCGTCGCCCAAAGTAGCTTTTATTGCCTGTACCTGGAACCTTTCCAACAAAGGGCGTAAACGTTGGTAGGTAAGGCGGCTACTATCTATAAAGAAAAAACGATTAAGCGTGGCGGCATCCTTTACAAAGCAGCTTAGGTAAGTGGTGTAGCTTGTTGAGCTCATCCACGCCGGGTAATCGTTTTTATATCTTTCCAGCATACGCAATAAGTCTTCTATTGCGTTGTAGCCGTCTATCATCATGGCACGTTGAGCCTCTTGAAACTCCCATTTAAACAACCTGGTCATTTCATTTGTATTGCCCGACTTAATGCCCAATTTGCTAATGATTACATTCTTTTTAGGCATGTAATTATAGCAGGCCAGGTAAAGGATAGCTTTTTGGCAAGCCTTTAACAGTCTGTCCTCTTCGGGGATAAGAGCCGGAGAGGGCATATTGTAGGCGGTATCAAGGGCCATATAAAGCCCTTCCGATATTGCGGGGATGATAAACTTTGTTTCAGCCCACTCAATAGATGAGGCCATGTCTGCAACCTTTACCTCGGAAGATTTGAGGAAAGGCAATACGGGTAAGGTACTAAAGTCTTTAATCAACATTATGCTGCCGGTTTTAGTTCTTTACCCGAGTCGGTAGTGGTGATTTCCGAGTAAAGGGGTTTCCAAATAATTACAACTTCTTTTTTAGCGTATTGCTTAGCCAGTGTGTGCCATTCGTTGTAGTCGGTAACTACATCTAAAGGGCGGAGGGCAAAAGCACGGTCGGGGTTTGCAAGCTTGTCTTGTATGTTCTGCGCAACGCGTTTGTCAGAACCTGAACCCGCGCCAAAGCTTTTGCCTGGTAGGTTGCCTAAAATGGTAGGGTCAATACCTAAAGCATTATACACATGGAGGCTTGCTTCCATACTATCTTCCACATACATGCCCTCTTTGGCGCGTGAGTCTATGGCCTTTACTTTCCAGCTTCCCCATTCGGCGCCCGTGTTTTTGTTTACATGGTAGCCGGATATAATAGAGTTACCCGAATTTTCGGGGCCGGTGGTAGAAGCTAAAAAGGCTTTAACCTGTTTACGTATTGCGCCCGCTTGCTCTTCCTCGCTCATGCTTTCCCAACCTTTGTCTTTGTACTTTTCAGCCCAATAGCTGTAGGGAATTTCGATATGGTAAAAGAGGTTCATTTGATTGTTCATCATGGCCTCTTTGAAGCGGGGAATTTTTAGCGCAAACTCCAACCAACCGTTATACACAACGCCTGTATAGGGTGCAATTTGATAGTAATTGCAGCCGGGTGTAGGCGCGGCGGTTGATAGGATAAAGTCGCGCTTTGAACTATCTATGAGCTGCCCTACAGGGTCCCAAAAGGGGTCAATAACAGGCAGGGTTAATGTGTTGGCGTTTACGCGGCTTTTCCAGTTGGCATTTAAAAAGCACTCTTTGATAATGCCAAAACT
>JAIXUZ010000307.1 GCA_027483285.1 Bacteroidota bacterium | reverse complement strand
CAGATAAAATCGAAGCCTGACAGCCGTCGCCTGATAGTAAGTGCCTGGAATGTGGCCGATGTGGATAAGATGGCGTTGCCGCCCTGCCACTGCCTGTTTCAGTTTTATGTGGCCGATGGTAAACTGTCGTGCCAGCTGTACCAACGCAGCGCCGATGTGTTTTTGGGGGTTCCGTTTAACATTGCATCGTACGCGTTGCTTACCATGATGGTGGCGCAGGTGTGTGGCCTTGAGGCCGGCGAGTTTATTCACACCTTTGGCGATGCCCACTTGTATAGCAACCATATAGAGCAGGCGCAGTTGCAGCTTACCCGCGACATTCGCCCGCTGCCAACCATGAAGATAAACCCGGAGGTGAAGGATATTTTCGGCTTTACGTTTGAAGACTTTACGCTGGAAAACTACGACCCGCACCCGCATATTAAAGCCGCGGTTGCTGTTTAAGCCCATGGTTGCCCGCGTAGTTAAACTTACTCTGGAACTGGTGCTGATGCTGTTTGTAGCATCGTGCCTGTGCTGTGCTAAGTACACATCGTACCTATCGCAAGCTGCTGCGGGACAAATGAGGATATTGGCTAAAAGTGAGCCTATTGACGACTACTTGAAGGACACCGCCATACCCGACAGTGTGCGCCAAAAGCTGCAACTGGTAAAGGAGATTAGGGCCTATGCTTTTGATAAGTTGGGTTTGCTGCCTACCAACAACTACACCAAGTTCTTCGACCAGCAAGGCAAGCCGCTCTTATGGGTGGTATCGGCCAGTAAGGAGTTCACTTTAGAGCCGAAGATGTGGTGGTTCCCCATAGTAGGCAACGTGTCGTACAAAGGCTTTTTTAGTCTGGATGGTGCCCGCGATTTAGCCGACGACCTACAAGCTGATGGCTACGATACCCGCATACGCGAAGTGAATGCCTGGAGCACCTTAGGTTGGTTTTCTGACCCTGTAATGAGTACCATGCTTGAATATCCCGAGGCTGACCTTGCGGAGTTGCTATTCCACGAGTTGAGCCACTCTACCATCTACATAAAGGGCAATGTGGATTTTAGCGAGAGCCTGGCTAACTTTATTGGCATGCGTGGGGCTATTATGTATATGCAGGATAAGTATGGCAAAGACAGTAAAGAGTGCATGCGCTATGTAAACGATATTGCTGATATAGACCGCTTTGAACAGTATATGCTGAATGGTGCTATTAAGCTGGATAGCTTGTATGCTACCATGAAGGGCAGCGACAACCCCATAGGCAAACGCAAGCTAAAGCAGGCATATATTGCTAAGATTGTAGCTAACCTTGATACGGTAAATTTTATAGACAAGGGCTACTATTACCATGTGTTCGACAATCGCCCGTTGCCCAACAATGCCTACTTTATTGTTAAGCGCCAGTACAATAGCAAAATGAACTTTTTTGCTGAAGAAATGGACAAAATTGCCGGCGGCGATTTGGTGAAGTATATTGCTTATTTGAGGGAGAAGTATAAGAAGTAACTAGCTGTAACATTAGTATTTACTAATAACCAAGAATTATCAGTCACCAACTTACGAGTAAAATCAGTAATTTGGGGCTTTAAAATTTCTAAAATATATTATGAATAAGCTTTTCACTAAATCGCTGGCCGTGTTAGCCATAGCATTAGCTGTATGTACGGGAATGAATGCACAGGCCCCGCAAAAATTTAATTACCAGGCTATTGCACGTAACGCTCAAGGTAATGACCTTCAAAATCAACCTGTAGGTATCCGTATTTCTATTCTTGATGGAGGTACTAACGGTACCCTTGTTTACCAGGAAACCCAAACCAAAACAACCAACCAGTTTGGCTTATTTACTCTTGAAATAGGCGGTGGCACTGTTGTTAGTGGCGATTTCTCTACCATTGCCTGGGGTAGCGGAAGCAAATACATTAAAACCGAAATAGACCCAACGGGTGGTACTAACTACACTGTTGCAGGTAACTCACAACTAATAAGCGTTCCCTACGCATTGTATGCAGGCCAGGCGCCGGGCACACAAGGTCCTGCTGGTCCTCAAGGCCCAGCGGGTGTTCAAGGCCCGGCAGGCCCAACAGGTGTGGGTACACAAGGCCCAGCGGGTCCACAAGGCCCAACTGGCCCTGGTGGTGGCGCTACAGGCCCACAAGGCCCACAAGGCTCGGCTGGCCCAACCGGCCCAACTGGAACAGGCTTAACAGGTCCAGCGGGTCCACAAGGTCCAACGGGCGCAGGTACACAAGGCCCTGCAGGCCCAGCCGGCCTAACGGGTCCAACAGGTGTAGGTACACAAGGCCCTGCAGGTCCTGCAGGTCCACAAGGTGCCCAGGGTTTGCAAGGTATACAAGGCCCAACAGGCCCAACGGGTACAGGTGGTGGTACAGCGGGGCAAAATATCTTTTCAGCCTACAGCACCAGCACATTGTCTTTAGCTACTGCCGGCATTTGGACACAAGTTCCAGGCCTTACCCAAACTATTAACGTTCCTACAGGTTGCCAGGTTTACCTATCAACCGACGGTGGTTTCCAAACAACAAGCGCTTTAGCTAATGGTTTCTCTACACTTGACGTAGGTATTTTTATTGACGGTGTACTTAGCCCCAACGGTGGCCTAAGAAGGGTGTCTGCCCTAAACGGCGGCACTGGTAGCTTAGGTAACGTTATAGCTAATTGGGCTATGAATATTGCTCCGGTATTAACAGCAGGCAACCACACTATTACTTTACAGGTTAGGGGTGTAAACGGCTCACCAATGAATGTGGCCGGAGATAACACTACTGTTGTACACTCTACATTAAACGCGGTTATTATTAAAAACTAAATAGTATGAAAAGCGTATTAATTTCAGTTTTGATATCGTGCTCGGTTGCTGCCTTTGGGCAAACTACCCAAAGCATAAGTAAGGCCAACAACAGCGGTGTAAAAAGTAAGCGACCAATTCTTATTAAGGCTGAAACCAACCCAGTGTTACTAAGCACCAAAAAAGATGCAGCACCTATCCAAGGTACATTAACCGTGGGCGATGCTACAGATAAAACTACAGTACCCCAAAGCCTAGAAAAGGAAGAGCCTAAAAAGTAATTTCCGATTGTATAGAATTAAAAAAGCCCCGCTAATCAGCAGGGCTTTTTTGTTACTTGTTTTTATTGAACACCCTGTAATACATTCCAGGCTCATCGCCACAAAGCGTTTCTTTCCAATATACCATTCCGCATTTTTCAAGTATTCGGATAGAACCAATATTATTTTTATCAACGCGGCCAATGATAACATCAAGGTTGTGTTTAGTAAAGCCATGTTCTACACTTACTAAACCTGCTTCGGTACCATACCCTTTGCCCCAAAAACGTTTGTGGAAACGGTAGCCCAAATCAACCAGGCTAATGTCGGGCTGCATACGCAGGCCGCACCAGCCAATAATCTCGTTCGTATCTTTAAGCACACATACCCAACGGCCAAAACCTTCAGTATCGTAAGGGTTGTACTTCTCTATAAACTTGTACGATTCTTCTACCGATTCAAAAGCCTTATCGCCTGTGTAACGAAGTACATCAGGGTCGGCATTTAGCAGGTACATATCTTCAGCATCTTCCACCATAAACTTACGCATCCAAAGGCGCTCTGTTTGTAGTATAGCATTATTCATTTTCAGCTTCTTTTAATAGTATAACACAGCACTTTTACGGTACCGCTAAAATATTCT
>JAIXUZ010000181.1 GCA_027483285.1 Bacteroidota bacterium | reverse complement strand
TCCCTTTGTAACGTATGTTCAGCATAAAAGAGAAATTAGCCAATAGTAAGCCCTGGGTAACCGTATTGTTTGCCTCGCTGGCAACGTTTTTTACCTACTCGTGCATGTATGCCTTTCGCAAATCATTTGGCGCTGCCGATTTTAAAGAGGCTCATACGTTTACCTTTTTTGGTTCGGAATTAACGTTTAAAATAGCTATTGCATCGGCCCAGATTTTAGGATACATGCTGTCTAAATTTATGGGTATTAAATTTATTTCAGAAGCAGGCCCCGGTAAGCGCAGGCAAATACTGGTTATACTTATTGGTGTCGCATGGCTTGCCTTGCTCGGCTTTGCCTTAGCTCCTGAGCCTATTAAACCATTGTTCATGTTTATTAACGGCATTCCCTTAGGTATGGTATGGGGCCTTGTATTTAGTCATATAGAAGGCCGAAGGTTTACCGAAATGATGGGGGCGATATTATGTACAAGCTTTGCCCTTGCATCGGGTTTTGTTAGGTCGATAGGAGCGTGGTTAATTACCCATCATGTTACTGATTTTTGGATGCCATTTGCCACAGGTGCTGTATTTATTTTGCCTTTTTTAGGTTCTGTATGGTTATTAGGCAACATACCTGATCCTTCAGCGGAAGATAAGAAAACCCGGATGGAACGCCTGCCTATGACTAAGGCTGAGCGTATGGCAATCCTGAAAAAGTTTGCACCAGGTTTGATACTGCTTATTGTAACCTACATTTTACTTTCGGCTTTCCGCGATTTTAGGGATATTTTTATGAAAGAAATATTTAAAGAAATTGGGACCGATAAGCCTGAAAATTTTGCGAATGTTGAGCTATGGGTTAGTGTTTTAGTCTGTGCATTTGTGGCCCCGTTGGTTTTTATAAAAGAAAATAAGCGCGCTTTTTTTTCCAACAAAGCATTAATAATTATTGGCCTTGCAGTGGCTGCCATAGCAACAGCATTATTTGAGCATGGCATGCTTAATCCTATTGTCTGGATGGTGTCTACAGGGTTTGCCGTATACCTTGCTTATATACCGTTTAATGCCTTTTTGTTTGAGCGATTTATTGCAATGTACCAGCTAAAAGCAAATGCAGGTTTTCTTATCTACCTTGCCGACTCGTTTGGTTATTTAGGTGCAGTTGCAGTTATGCTATACAAAAACTTTTTTAACAAGGGGATGAATTATGCATCGTTCTTTATCAATGCAAACTACCTGTTAGCCCTTGTTGGAATTATTTGCATGCTCGGTGCCTTGTTTTATTTTACACGCAAAGAGCAGGCAATAGCTAAATAGTATTGTTACTCTCCCGGCACAGGCCCTTCCTTAATAATCTCCTGTTTAATCCACTGTTTGGTGGCTTTGTCCCAATAATAACTCTCGGGCATTTTTAATTGCCTAATCGGGTCTTCTTCTGATGTTTGCCACTCGGGCTCATTAGCGGCAGAAAACGTAGTGGTAGTTATGTACCCGTGTATGCCTGCATCGGGGTGGGTGGTAGTAATAGCTTGCTCTACTGAGCCATCAGCCCTAAAGCTAAACTCAGTGCGGGTAAAGCCATGGTTACGGCTATTTATAAAGGTGTAGGTAACATTACCAGCCCTGTCGTAAAGCAACACTTTTTGGTCGCCTTCAACCAAGGGTGCTGTTTTAACCGATACCTTTTTAGTAGCATAATACTGGTAAATGGTATCATTCTTTGCACCGGAAACAGGTTTCTTAACTACCTTTTTCTTGGTGGTAGTTTTCTTTACAGGCGCTTTGGTTTGCGCGTTTACTATAGCAGGTAGCGCAAAAACAGCAATAAAAAGGATAAGTAAAGTAGCTTTCATAATAGGCAGAAAGCAAATGGTATGCCGAAAGTTAATTCGCCAATATCAACTCTCCTGCTTCAACAACAGAAGGTACAATATGCGTATGGTAGTATTCGGCTAATGCCTCGCCGGTGTAGGCACCACTGGTAACGCCAATAACAAGGCCGCAGTTGGTGTTTTGGCCTTCTTCTAAATCTACAGGCGTATCGCCTGTTTTGGCAACGTCTTCTACGTGCTCAATGTCCAGCTCGGCCATTATTTTCTTAATCATATCGGGGTAGGGGCGGCCACGTTCCACTTCGTCGCTGGCACACGATGCATCTACCAAGCCTTTATCCCAACCCAAACGTTTGATGATGGTATCGGTAATCTTACGGCCGAAACCTGTATCCAAAGCAACTTTTATACCCGCATCGTGCAGTTTTTGAAACACTGCAGATGAACCTTCAATCTCGCGCACAGATGGGTCGCTGGTGTAGAAATTCACCATATTTTGCTCAAACACATCGTGTATCTCCATTACAAACTCCTCGGTAATAGTGGCAGGGTCCATGCGCTTTTCCAGCATTATGCGTATGGCCTGGGGCTTATGCAAGCCCATCAATGGGTTCACCTCGTCGTGCGTTACTTCAAAGCCTTTGCTTCGCATCCCTTGTATAAAAGCAATGTGTACAAATCCTTTATCGTACACCGTAGTGCCCGCCATATCAAAAACTGCCAGTTTTATTGCCATTGTTATTTTGTGTTTTGTGGACGCTAAGGTACTAAACATACACTGTTGGGTGTTATGGATTTATTAATTTAAAAGATAAAGAGATAAAAAATTAAAGAATGTGTTTTCGCAAACCAAACTAGCACATAGTCCCTATAACCTAGCACCTGCTTAATGTAAGTTTCAACTAAAAGCTAAACTTGCATTGTAGCTGTCAAACGCTATTTTAGCAGCATGGTAAAACGCTTACCCGCTTTGTTTTTAGTGTTGGTTGTGGCCTTGCTTAGTGCATGTGCTACAGGCAGCAGCCTCCCCGGTATTACAGCGTCGGGCAACAAAGCGAGCGTAACAGGCGGACCCGCCGTTAGCGCACCTGCCTATAAGGGCGGCACAACATCGGGCCCTGCGCTAACCACCCCCAACAAAGGCCGTGGCGGGCGCCTGCCATCGTTAACCAGCCCCACCACCAAAGCCCGCAAAGGCGACCCCTTTAGTGCCGGGCCGCACAAGGTTGATGTAAAAAAGAAGAAGAAAGAAAAGGGCCTTTTCCCAAAGTCGATGCGTAGGTAAGGTTGCTTACAAATTAACAATTATAGTTTGTTATTTTAATGCTATATTGCTTGTATATCAACTTCAGACTCTTATTTTTGTAATATGAAGCATACATTATTAATTATTGCATTTGCAGCCTCTTTAGTTACGGTAACATCTTGCAGCAGCAAAAAAAGCAGCTGTGGTGCGCCGGGCATTACACGCTCATCAAGGGGTGGCAGTATGTCTTCGGGCCCCGGCATTAGCCGCGCAGGCAATGGCGGTATGGGCCACAGCCCCACAGTATCGGGTTACAAACGCCGCGGCGACAGCATGAGCGGCCCGACACGCCAGCACGGTAAACGCTAATAAAAACAATGCTGTAATCCCGAACTTGATTCGGGATCACATAACAAAGGACTGTCGGTTACATTAGATGCTGAATCAAGTTCAGCATGACAGTCTATCGGACTTTCTCTATCAACTCCTCTACAGAATATTTTTCCTGAACACCGCTTACCATATCTTTTAAGTTGATAACATTATTGGCCATTTCATCGGCACCAACAACAGCTACGAATGGGATGCGTTTTTTATCGGCATACTCAAACTGCTTGCCCAGCTTGGCTTGCGTAGGGTACATGTCGGCATTAATGCCGGCAGCGCGTAGTTTAGTTACTAAATTGAAAGAGAATTTTTCTTCGGC
>JAIXUZ010000375.1 GCA_027483285.1 Bacteroidota bacterium | reverse complement strand
CTTTCTTAATTACCAATCCATTCCTTAATAGCCAGCAAAACCTCAGCAGGGCTTTCAACCTGCGGGTAATGGCCAGTTGTTGGTAGTTCAACAATATCAGGATTTTTAACTATTGCCCTGTAGCCATCTGCAAGGTGTTTGCCCGATACCGGGTCTAACGACCCATTTATTAGCCTAACAGGCATGGGCGGATTTACAATAGCGTTTACCCACCGGCTTTGATTAGCGCGCCTATCGGCAATGTAATGCAGCAGCTTATGAATAATTGCCTGCCCATTATTGAATTTAATCAGCTCCCAAAATTCGTGCATCGCTTTGGCATCAGGTTTTTTATCGGGGGCAAATACCTGCCCGAATGATTTTGCGAACCGCTGCTCATTAAACAACATACTAAGCAATGGGCCAATAGGGCTTAATAGTAGTTTTTGCATTAACACAGGGCGGTGTAGTTTGGGTATCAGCCCGCCGTTTAACAGGCATACCGAATGTATTTTATACCCCGCTGTATTATCAATTTGCCTGCTGATAAGCTCTTGCGCTACCGATACAGCATAATCGTGCACCACCAGGTGAAACTCATTTACCCCAAGGTAAGCCAGCAAAGCCTCAACCATATCGGTTTGCAGGTGTATTGAATAATTTAAATTTTTAGGCTTATCAGAAAATCCGAAGCCAATAAAATCGGGCGCTATAAGGCGGTTATTATCTATTAACCCATCCCATATATGCACCCAATCATAACCTGCTGTTGGGTATCCATGCAGTAATACAATAGGTTTACCAACGCCTTCATCGACATAAAAAACCTTATTGCCTTGGTAATCGAAGTACCGGCCTACTTGCTTCCAACTATTAAGTGTGTGCATATGAGAGCAATTTACAGTAAAATATGTGTGTTATCATTTCGTTTTTAAACCTAATAAGCTTAAATTTGTCTATATTCAAAATTAAAGTTAATGAAAGTAGTAGCAAAAGGTTTAGTAATGGCATTGATTGTTACAACTCTTTTTCAGTCGTGCGGGCCCGACCCACAGGAACCTGAAACCGGAACCTTAACCGTTAATTTTAACGCTACTGCTAATGGGCAACCATTGGTTTTAGGTGATAAATATACCAGTATAAAAGGGCTACCATATAAACTTACTTTATTTAAATTTTACATATCAAACCTTCGCCTTTACAGCGTAAACGAGCCTGATACTATATTAGATGCCGACCTTATTAATTTTAGTACTGATGCTGCCATACGCAATACATCTATTAGTATTAATGTAAAACCAGGAAACTACTCAGGTTTTGGATTCGGATTAGGTTTAGATTCTACCCAAAACCGTTTCGACCCAATATCATTCCCCAGCACATCACCATTTAGCGCATCAGCAGGCACGCACTGGGGTATGTTTTTTATGTACCGCTTTATGCTTATTGAGGGTGACATTGACACCACAGATAATGGTTTAGAAGATTATGAGTTACCAGTTGTAATGCATACTGGTTTTGATTCGTTGTACATGACAAGAGATTTTACTGACCATACAATGGAAATAAAAGCAGGCCAAACTACTACGCTCAATATCAATTTTGACTTTAACAAGTTGTTTTATAATGGAAATGACACCATAAACTTGCTAACTAATAATATTACCCATACCAGCGATAATTACCCATTGGCATACTGGGTTACCCGTAATTTTAAAAACGCGTTTGAAGTTGGCAACTAACCGGATAAAAATTGCTTTTGCAAGTGCCGCTACCCTTATTTTGGGTAGTGCAATGCTTAATGGTTGTGGTAAAGAAATAACAGACCCAACCGAGCCAACTCCATATACCCTTGTTATACCAGCAGGCTTGCCCCAAATGGATCAGCCTACGGATAATGGATTAACTGTTGAGGGAATTGCATTAGGCAGGCGTTTGTTTTACGATAAGATATTATCAGGCAACCAAACACAGTCGTGTGCATCTTGCCATAAACAAGAAAAAGCGTTTACCGACGGGTTGAGGTTTAGTACTGGTATAGATGGAATTCAGGGCAACCGCAATTCTATGGCTATTATCAATGTTGGTTACAACAGGGATTTGTTTTGGAACGGACGCTCTAAAACACTGGAAGCACAGGCATTAGAGCCCGTACCTAACCCAATAGAAATGCACCTTAGCTGGCCCAAGGCTATTACACGCCTGCAGGGCGATGCAAACTACCCCGGGTTGTTTAAAAAAGCCTTTGGTACTGAAACAGTAGACTCTACACTGGTAGCTAAAGCGCTTAGCCAGTTTATGCGCACTATAGTAGCAGGAAATTCTAAGTTTCATAAATATTTACGTAACGAAGCACAATTAAACCAATCGGAGCTTAACGGCTACTTGTTGTTTAGGAATGAGCTGAAAGGAGACTGCCAGCACTGCCACGAACTGGGTAGTAAATTGCTTACCGACAACCACTTTTTAGATATTACGCAGCGTTTTCATAATAACGGGCTTGATAGTATTTACCCAAACTTTTTGGGGCTTGCTGAAATAACACTTGACCCTAATGATAATGGTAAGTTTAAAACCCCTACACTGCTTAACATAGGCATGACAGCACCGTATATGCACGATGGTCGTTTTAGCACCTTACAAGAGGTTATAGAGTTCTACGACCATGGTGTTAAAGTATCGCCAACGCTGGATAATTTTATGACTAAAAATTACCCTGATTTGCAGCTGGGCGACCGCCGTGAACTGGGGCTTACCCCGCAGGAAAAAGCTGATTTGCTTGCTTTTTTACTTACCCTTACTGATTCTACTATTATAAATAACCCGGCCTTTTCAAGCCCGTTTTAATTACCCACTCCGTATTTTTTCAATAAGTCGAAGTACTCGTCTTTGGTAATCTCGTGGTTTGGCCTGCCATCGCCATAAATAATGTAGCCGTAGTATTTTAGGTTTTCATCGTACCCGTATACAGCGGCAGTATATAGTACAATGCGTGTACCCGTGCTGCTGTTTTCCAGGTCTTTTTTCATTTTCTCCATAGCCTCAAAACGCGCTTTTTCCAATGCTTCTTTTTTCAGCTTCTCCTCCGCTTCTTTCTTCGCTTTTTCCTCTGCCTCAAACTTGGCTTTGGCTTCTTTGTCCAGACGGTCTTTCTCTTCCGCTTCTTTCTTCGCTTTCTCCTCTGCCTCAAACTTAGCTTTGGCTTCTTTATCCAGACGGTCTTTCTCTTCCGCTTCTTTCCTTGCTTTCTCCTCGGCCTCTAGCTTTGCTTTGGCTTCTTTATCCAGACGGTCTTTTTCTTCCGCTTCTTTCTTCGCTTTCTCTTCTGCCTCAAACTTAGCTTTCGCTTCCCTATCCAAACGGTCTTTCTCTTCCGCTTCTTTCTTAGCTTTCTCCTCGGCCTCTAGCTTTGCTTTGGCTTCTTTATCCAGACGGTCTTTTTCTTCCGCTTCTTTCCTTGCTTTTTCTTCTGCCTCAAACTTAGCTTTGGCTTCTTTATCCAGACGGTCTTTTTCCTCCAGTTCTTTCTTCGCTTTTTCCTCTGCCTCAAACTTAGCTTTGGCTTCTTTATCCAGACGGTCTTTTTCTTCCGCTTCTTTCCTTGCTTTCTCTTCTGCCTCAAACTTAGCTTTGGCTTCCCTATCCAGGCGGTCTTTCTCTTCCGCTTCTTTCTTCGCTTTCTCTTCTGCCTCAAACTTAGCTTTCGCTTCCCTATCCAAACGGTCTTTCTCTTCCG
>JAIXUZ010000385.1 GCA_027483285.1 Bacteroidota bacterium | reverse complement strand
TCTTCCCCCTCATACATTCCATCAAATATAGCCTTGTATTTTTTCTCTATTACGTTGCGTTTTAACTTCATTGTACTGGTAATTTCATCATCCTCTATGGTGAATGATTTAGGCAATATTTGGTAATATTTCACTGTCATGTATGGCGGCAGTTTAGCATTGGCTTTACCCACCTCATATTCTATGCGGGCCTTTACTTTAGGGTCTTTTATTTTATCTACAAAGGCCAGGGTTTTATCATCAACCACAGAGTCTACCACCGTAGGGTCTAGCGTTAGTAAGGCTGTAATGTATTTACGTTTATCACCATGGGCATGTGCCATCTCTATTATACCTCCCTGTGCCAACTCGTTTTGTATAGCGGCAGGTGCTACATTTTTTCCTCCCGATGTTATTATCAATTGCTTTTTACGGTCGGTGATTTTCAAATACCCCTCGCTGTCAAACTCGCCAATATCGCCGGTTTTATAAAAGCCATCGGTAGTAAAACTCTCAGCAGTATCCTGTGGCCTTTTCCAGTATTCTTTAAAAATATTAGGGCCTTTAACCAGTATTTCCCCATCGTCGGCAATCTTCACTTCACAGTCGGGCAAGGTAGTACCTACGGTGCCAAACTTATAAAGTCCCGGCGAGTTTATGGTTACAGGCGCGGTACCTTCAGTAAAGCCCCATCCCTCTAAAATCAATATATCAAGCGAATGGAAGAAGCGCATAATATTGGCGCTTAACGGTGCCCCGCCCGATACAAAGTAGCGTATCTTTCCACCAAAGCGTGCTTTAATTTTTGAGTAGATGAGCTTATCGGCAATACTGTGCTGAAACTTTAAAAAGCCTGTTGGTTGTTTCTTTTGCTGGCGTAACAAACTAACCTTTCCCCCAACCCTAAGGGCCCAGTTAAACAGCCACCTTTTAATAGGCGAGCCTGAGCTTACACCCAACTTAACGCGGGTATATATTTTCTCAAATACACGCGGAACGGCAGCTACCAAATCGGGCTGCACCTCGGGCAGGTTAGTAACAATGGTTTCCATACTCTCAGCATACGCAATGGTTTTGCCCAAACCTACCATAGCATAATAACCTGCAAACTTTTCGAGCGCGTGGGCCAATGGCAAAAAGCTAAGGTTGCGTTTTACGGCATCAAGGTTAATATCAGAGTGGCTAAGCACCATCTCCATATTGCGTATATAGTTGTTATGGGTAAGCACAGCACCTTTGGGTGTTCCTGTTGTTCCGCTGGTATATATAATAGTAACAGCGTCGGCAGGGGTTATACGGTTCGCAGTTTCGGCTATTGCAGAGCGGGTAGTATAGCTTATGGGGGTGTTTAATAAATCAGAAAACGGACGCACAAAGTTCGTATCATCGGCCCTGAAATCATCAAACACATAAATACGCTTAAGGCTGGTTAACTTTTCTTTTACTGAAAGAAATTTATCAAGTTGCTGTTGGTTTTCTAAAAATAAAAATTTTGCCTCTAGGTCATTTAATATATATGCGCTTTCATCAGCCAGGGTTGATGTATATATAGCTGATGTAATAGCGCCACCCAGCAGCGCGGCTAAATCGGCATAGGCCCATTCTGGCCGGTTGAATGAAACTACAACTGTCCTGTCTCTAAACTCAAGCCCATCATTAAGCAAGCCTTGTGCTACACGCAGCACTTTGTTTGCCATGGTGTTATAGCTTTCTTCTACATACTTTCCATTCTGCTTGTACATCAGTGCAGTTGCAGCTGCATACTTATCAAAGTTTGCTAAAAAGAGCTTGTTCAGGTTGTCAAAGTCTAATTTCTTCATACGGCAAAATAAAAAAAACTATCTGATTGTTAATGGTTTGTAATTTTTGTTTGACTTTTTATGTAAAAAGATAAACAAAAAGAATAGTTATGTTTTTATGTGAATGTAATTATTATTGATAACGTACTAACTAAATTAACAATGAAAAGAAATTTTATTAGAATTATAACAGCCGCAGCTTCGGTATTATTAAGTAGCGGTATGTATGCACAAACGGCTAAAGTACAGATAATACACAACTGTGCAGATGCTGCTGGTGCTGAAGTAGACGTATATGTAAACGGAGCCTTAACATTTAACGATTTTGCTTTCCGTACATCTACAGCATTTTTAGACTTACCTGCCGGTGTGCCACTTTCAGTTGCTATCGCCCCAGGAACAAGTACAAACGTATCGCAAGCATTCAACACAACCAACTTAACCCTTACCAGTGGTAACCGTTATGTGGTTGTAGCAAATGGCATTGCAAGCCCTAACGGTTACAATCCTGCCCCTGCATTTGCCTTAAATGCTTACAACTTGGGTACCAGCACAGGCGTAGCCCCTGCAGGTACTACAGGATTGCTTGTAGTACACGGTAGTACCGATGCCCCAACTGTAGACGTTGGCCTTGCTGCACCAGGTAGCTACACGCAGGTAATTAATGACTTAGCTTACTCAACCTCATCTCCATCATCATCTTACACTAACGTGCCTTTAGCAGATTACCGCCTGCAGGTGCGCACTGCCGATGGTGCTACAGGTGTTGCTGAATACAGCGCCCCATTGCAAACATTAGCTCTAGGCACACAAAGCATAGTAGTTTTAGCATCGGGCTTTTTAAACCCTGCAAACAATAGCGGTGGACCTGCTTTTGGCTTGTACGTTGCTTTACCAAGCGGTGGTGCTTTAGTTCCACTATCAAATGTAGGTTTATCTCCTGCACGCGTTCAAATTATACACAATGCTGCAGACGCAGCTGCTGCATCTGTAGACGTTTACTTAAACAATGCTCCAAACCCAACACTTGACAATTTTGCTTTCCGCACCGCTACCCCATTTATTGATTTTCCAGCATCAACTGATGTTGAAATTGATATTGCCGGCGGTAACAGTACAGGTCCAAACCCTGCGGTATTTACCCAAACTGTAAACGTACCAACAGGTACCTACATTATTGTAGCTAACGGTATTGTTAGCCCAACCGGCTACAGCCCTGCTCCTGCATTTGGCTTAGATGTTTTTACAACAGCCCGCGAAGCTGCTACCGACGCTGCTAATACTGATGTTTTGGTTTACCACGGTTCTACAGATGCTCCAACAGTTGATGTTAAAGAAGTTAGCGGCCCGCTAAGCTTCCCAACTATTGTAAACGACGCATCATACAAAGATTTTGCAGGTTACTTATCATTGCCAACTGCTGATTACACTATACAAGTACGTACTAGCGATGGTATTGATGCTGTTGCAGAATATGGCGCGCCACTACAAACTTTATCACTAAACGGTGCAGCCTTAACAGTATTGGCTTCAGGCTTTTTAAACCCTGCCAACAACAGCGGTGGCCCAGCTTTTGGCCTTTATGTTGCTTTACCAAGCGGTGGCAACTTAATCCCACTTCCTTCACAAAACATTTCTACTGCTCGTGTACAGGTAATACACAATGCTGCCGATCCTGCAGCTGCCCAAGTTGACGTAGTAATTAACGGAGCAACTATAGCAGACAACTTTGCTTTCCGCAGTGCTACTCCTTTTGTTGACTTAAAAGCTGGAGTGCCTTACACAATTGACATAAAAACTCCAGATGGCGTAACTACAGTATCATCTACACCTAATGTCACATTAGCCGGCGGCGAAAGATATGTTGTAATAGCACAAGGTGTTGTTGGTTCTGGTTTTGAAACAAATACCGATATAGATGCTGATAACAATGCATTTAAACTGTTTGTAAAAGATGGTGCTAAAGAAAGGCCTGCTAGCAATTCAACATTCGAATTTATTGGTGTACACGGCTCTACCGATGCCCCTAAAGTTGATATAATTGCACGTAACGTTGCTACTGTTTTAGATAATGTATCGTATGGCGATATATCTGCAAGCTACATTCCTGTTCCAGCATCAAGCTATATATTAGATGTTACCCCTGCGGCTGATAACAACACAGTTGTAGTATCATACGATGCTAACCTAACAGGTTTAGACGGTAAAACAGGCGTTGTTTTTGCATCGGGCTTTTTAACCCCTGCAAACGATAACGATGGCCCAGCATTCTCACTATGCTTTGCTTTAAATGATGGCACTACCGGCTGTTTCTCTACTGCTACATCGGTTGAAGAAAATAGCGTTGTGGTTAATACATCAGTATACCCTAACCCTGCTAACGTTACTACTACTTTTGAGTATACCTTGAAAGAAAAAACCAACTTTACCTTACGTATTGTTGATGTAACAGGCAAAGTAATAGAAAACATTTACAAAGGCAACCAAGCTGCTGGTATCTACCGTGAAACTGTAGACGTATCTAACTACGCAGCTGGTGTATACTTTGTACAGGTAAACAACGGTGTTACCTCGTTCAGCAAAAAACTGGTAATTACTAAATAATAAAATAGTTAGTATCAATTCCTGTTTCTTTTGGTTTAATAGTAGGAAAGCCGCGCAGCAATGTGCGGCTTTTTTATTGGGTATATTGCTATAAAGAAACTCTTGTTAATAAAGTAAGCTATGCAAGCAAAAACACCGTATATAAATTAATATTTTAGCATTGCTTATGAAGAAACTATACTTAGTATGCCTACTAGTTTTAATTCTGCCGGGCTTTGCTTTTAGCCAGTTTAACCTGCAATTTGGTTATGGAGTATCGTACTGTAACCCCGGTGATATAAACCGCTTAATTTATGTTTACAATAATGTAAACAGGGCTTCTATAACTAAAGAAATGCCCAAGGTGCATTTTATGCATGGCTACGACCTGGGAGTTACTTTTGGCGACAGGTTTAAGATAGAAATTCACCGCACATCACGCCGGGCAAATGTTATGGCCGAAGGTATGGTAAATGG
>JAIXUZ010000205.1 GCA_027483285.1 Bacteroidota bacterium | reverse complement strand
TTCAAAATGAAAATACAAAATAGGTTTACCAAAGACTTAACTATTGATTTTCCAATGATTATGGCTCCCATGTTCCTGGTTTCTAACCTGGAGATGTGTTTAGAAGCCATGCGCGGCGGTATTGCAGGTACTTTTCCATCATTAAACTTCCGCGAGGCCGGACAGTTAGAGGAAATTTTAGCCAAGCTAAACGAGGCTAAAAACGCTCCCGGAAACACCGGCACTTACGGGGTAAATCTTATTGTACAAAAATCGAACCCTTTGTATGCCAAGCACCTTAAAATGTGTGTTGATGCCAAAGTGCCATTCTACATTACATCGCTTGGAAGCCCCGAGGAGGTGATAAAAGAGGCCCACAAATACGGTGGCAAAGTATATTGCGATGTTACCAACCTGGAGCATGCCCAAAAATGCTACGACCTTGGTGCCGATGGTTTTATAGCTGTAGGGCAGGGAGCCGGCGGCCACGCTGGGCCGTTCCCATTAATGTTGTTGGTGCCTACGCTTAAAAAGCATTTTCCTGATATGCCGGTAATTTCGGCAGGGGGCGTTGCTACCGGCGATGGTATTGCCGCTATGCTAACCCTGGGTGCCGATGGTGTTTCTATGGGTACGCGCTTTATAGCTTCTACCGAGGGTGGTGTTAATGCTGAATATAAAGACGCTGTTGTAGATAGCAAAATGGCCGATATTGTAATGACAGAGCGCCTTTCGGGTACGCCATGCACCATTATAAACACCCCATACGCTAAAAAAATAGGCTACAAGCAAAACGCTTTTGAACGTTACTTTAGCAAGAACAAGCGCACCAAAAAGTACTTTAAAATGTTTTTTGCCCTAAAGGGGATGCGCTCGCTTGAGAAATCGGTTAAGCCCGGCAACTACAACAACCTGTGGTGTGCCGGCCAAACAGTTGAGCTGATAGACGAGATTAAACCCTGCTACGATATTGTTACCGAGCTAAAAGACCAAACCTACACCGCTATAGAGCGCCTGCAAGGCATTACTGTGCAAAGCGGCGAGTTGGTATAGGTGAGTTAAAAACGAAAAGTTAAAAGTGAACCTATGACATTTTTTGATCTTGCTATAAAAGTACTAAAAGAAGAAAATACTGCACTTCCTT
Source organism: Bacteroidota bacterium (assembly GCA_027483285.1). Lineage (GTDB taxonomy): Bacteria > Bacteroidota > Bacteroidia > CAMBQF01 > CAMBQF01 > CAMBQF01. Next base: position 1,914 of record JAIXUZ010000205.1, on the reverse strand, counting down.
TTATGGATATATGGGGGATTGCTGAGAAGAAAGGGTATACTAAAGAGTTAAAAACGAAAGGAAAAACGCCTTGGGCAACTTTAGGTGCAAGGATAGGAGATGAGGTAAGACATAACCCCAAATCTATTGTTGGAGTTACTAATGATTATCCATTGCGATATTATATTAAATCTCAAAATGTTGATTTAACTATTAAAATTGAAAGCTCAACTATAGAGACAGCAGTTGTAAAAGAGGTTAAAGCCAAGTATTTAGAAAGGGACTTGCATAAGATTTTAAATTATTATGCTCACTATTATTTAAAATGTCAAACAAAGACAATTAATCACTCTGTATCAACTAAGTCTGAATTTGGCGAATGGGTTCATCCTGATATTGTAGGATGTTATTTTCCTTTAAATGATTGGAAATCTGAAGTTTATGAATTGAGTTCAGTTATTGGTAATACTACTTTGAAGTTATTTTCATTTGAATTAAAGAGAGAACTGAATTTTTCTAATCTGCGAGCTAGTTTTTTTCAAGCAGTTTCTAATTCTTCTTGGTCTAATGAGGGTTATTTAGTGGCTGCTAACATTTCTAAGGACACTGAGTTTCGTTCCGAATTATCAAGATTATCCTCTGCTTTTGGAATAGGTGTAATTGAACTAAATATTGAAGATCCTGATTCTAGTGATATTCTATTTAGAGCTAAAACTAAAGATATTTTAGATTGGGAGACGATTAATAAATTGGTTGGAATGAATGATGATTTTAAAGAGTTTATATCACAAGTTAAGATTGATATATCCAGCAAGAAAATTCATAAAAAGGAATACGACGCAGTTCCAAACATAGAATCATTAGTAAAATAAAATATAGCCCTTCAGCAATGAGGGGCTTTTTAATAAAACCCCCATGCACACCCACCAACTATCTATACACGTTGCAGACCCTGCAAACCTACCCGATGCGTTTAATGAGTTTGAATTCTTAATATCATCGTACTATACCAGCGGGCAAAAGCTGGGCAAGCAACATACTATTTATGTTGATGGGAACGCCTTAGTATGCATTATCCAGGCACACGAAGAAACATCGTTAAGCACTGAACACAACAACTACTATGTAACCTTGCGCATAGAGCGGCTGGAACAGCTTTGTGGCAATAAAATTGAGGTTAAGCAACTGGGCAAAGCACACGAAGAACAACCTGTTTGCACCTGTGCCAAAAGCGATTTTTACCTCCTTATAGCCGACCATGCAGCAATAGATTCGCCCGTAAAATGTGGGACTTGCTTTGATGTGGTGCCCTTGTACAAACTACCTGCCTATTACGAGCATGGTTATGCACCGATATTGGCATGGGAAACCAACTACCAGGCGGTAGATACCTTGCAAATAGATGGCGAGGTAGGCGAGGAGTGGGCAACAGAACAAATGAGCAACCCAAACTCTGAACTATCAATACAAGGCCGTGCGGTTTGTGCAGGTATAGAGCAGAAAACAGGTATTGACACCTACTACTACTTGCACAATACCAAAGAAAATACGGTAGAACAGGAGCTGGATTCGATATGCCCGGCCTGCCAAACACAGTGGCTGTTAACTACGCCTTTAGCCAATGGCATCTTCCCTTTTAAATGCGATAATTGCCGCTTAATATCAGCCTTTTCAGTAAACCTGGTAGGCTAGTAGCTGCCCATCATTTTCTCCATAAGCATATTCAACCCGGTAACAGCATCGGTACCATAGGCGGTTGTAAAAATAACATAGCCTTTTCCGGTTGCTTTATCAATATTTACCATTGATGTAAAAGTACCCGCATTACCGGTATTAGTAGCTATTAAATGCCCCCGGCTATCGGTAAAGTTAAACCACCCGTAAGAGAAATTGGGCAGGCCAAATAATAGATTTTCAAAACTTTCCTTTGGCAAT
>JAIXUZ010000393.1 GCA_027483285.1 Bacteroidota bacterium | reverse complement strand
TCAAAGTCAGCATCATTCCAATGCAGGGCCACATCTTTAACAGCAAAGTCGGGGCCTATAAGGTCTGGCGTAGGCTCAGGGCGGTACATAAGCAAGGCCAGGTTTTTATGCTGCTCCACGTAAGGCAAATGGGTATTTTGATTGTTTGGAGAACGGTCGTCCCAATTAGGATATACAATGCCCGAACCGCAATACACAGCCGTTGTACCTACGTTGGCTACGCAAGGGTATTGCTGAAACCCTACTTTGCCCGGCCAAAAATTTTGCAGCGATGACAATGTAATTGCATGGTGCTTGTAAATGGCAATTTCTTCGCCAGCAATTACTGTGCTTTGCGAAATGCAACCCAGCGCCTGCGACATGGCAGGAAAACTGGTATCGGGAAAGAAAGAAAGCGGGCGCAAAAGTCCAAAATCAGGGTGGTCCCACATGTTAGAATCGTTGAGCAGCTGCACTGTCTCAAAAACCACATCGGGATGGAAATACCCGCCAGAGCTCCATTGAAAAACAACCTTATCGGCCTGGGCCTGATTGGCGTTTAAGGCAAAACCCTGTTGCAAGGTGTGGCCATTATAGTAAACGGTATCTAATACGGGTGTCCACGAGTTTATAATATCATCAACGGGAAGAGTGGAAGAAGCAAGGAAAGGCCCTGCGGCAGAGGCATTATTAGGTGCGTTACCCAAACCGGTAAGCAGGTAAATAAGGTTGTTATGGTTTTGATTATATGGATTCTCATATTTACCGGGGTAGTTGCGGCCAGCAGTTGGGTAGTACACCCCTTTATTGTTAGTTAGTTTTAAAAAGTCTTTAAGCAAACGCTGGCAGGCTTGGGTAGCCAGGGTTTTAATCTGGGTATCCTGTGCAAAATCGGCAAGGTTTACCAGGCCGCTAAAGCTGTAGGGGCCATATACCGAAGAGAAAAATTCGTAATAGCCATAATCAACCTTAAGCTGTAAATAATGCTTAAGTCGGTTTTCAAGGTTAGCATCAATAGCGCGGCCATATTTTTCGTGCAGCAGCCAGTCGCTACTCATCCACATAATCATGTGGTTCTCGCTCCAGTAATTGCGCATGGTATCACCGTAGTTAATCCAATAGGGAATTGAGTTTAAAACGGGTAAAATTTGCGCATCGTATTCACCATTGGTAAGGAACAATAACCGCACCAGTTCTATGATGGTAAAATCGGCTGTGGAATTGGTAGTTACCTCGTTAAGCTCATTATTGAGGGTGTTATTATTTAATGGCACACCCTGATAGGCCTGCAAAATCAACTTAGACCCCGAAGGCGCTGCCAGACAGGTGCTTACATAATCAGCCTTACGTTGTGTATAGGCTGGGTTTTGGGCATTTAGCCTGATGCAGCATATGCTAAAAACTAAAACTAAAAAGGAACAGTAAAATTTCGTCATTTTCAAATATAGGAGTTCAATTAACAACCACCAATCATTAAATAACATTAATTTAAAATAAACGCACTTCAATTTTTTCTTTTGATTAATTATTTTATAACTTCACCCTCAGTCAACTCATTTTGCCAATTACTCTATGAAAAAACTTCTACTCGGGTTTGTAGCATTTATTTTTACTACAAGTACGCTAAGCGCACAGGTTAACCTAAACGGTCAGATTGACGATTTTGGCGAGCTGTGTACCAAAAAAACAGTAAATTTTACCATGCCTGATGGCATTACTTTAGAAACTGACATGTACCTGCCCATTTTACAGGACTGTTTGTTGGTTCCTATTGATATTGCTATACCCGACCTTTTGGGCGGTGGCTCTTTTACTATGGATTTGCAGGTACTGCCACGTGGTAAGCAAATTATTATTTACGACTCGTTAAATGGAGGGTTAAACCCTAATCCGTTCCAGTTGCCTATTATCTTTAGCCGCACGCCATACAATAAAGGCAGCTTTGCTACAGAGGCAGCTGCAGTATGTTTACTTGGCCACTCTTATATTTACCAGGATATGCGCGGGCGCTACAAAAGCGGCGGTGTATACCTGCCCCTTATGAGTGATGGGTGGAACAAAAACCCCTACCACCCCGACTATAAACACATACTGGATATAACCGACTTTAACGACCCACGCAACGGCAACAAGCACGAAGATGGCTACAACAGCATTAACTATATACTTAACGACCTTACCCGCCAATACGATATTGACGGCGATGGCGACCTTGAAACCTTTAACCCAGGCCTTGGGCGTATAGCCATGTTTGGTGCTTCGGCATTGGGGTATAACCAGTTTCAGGCGGCAGCAGCGCATAAAATAGACCCAACACAACCTGGCCTTAAAGCCTTGTTCCCCATTGTGGCACCAGGCGAGTTTTACAACTCTACCGGCTATGTAAATGGTGTTTTTCGCGACAGGTTGGTTACCGGCTGGTTGAAGGGACAAATTTTTACATCAACAGATGATGACCTTTGGGATATTGATACGGATATTGACAACGACATACACACATCGCGCGATTATAATCTGCCTAACAAATTCCAGGCGGCAAACCTTGCTATAGACCATTTTGCTTCGGTACGCTATGCCAACGGCCCTGCAGGTTACTACCCTAACGCTATTGGCCGCTCAGATATGGATATTAGCCGCGCTATGGTGAACGCGCAAGGCGAAGGCGATGCCAACGGAACCGTAAGCCGTTATACCAATATGGAGGTGCCTGCTTTTAACCTTACAGGCTGGTACGATATTTTTATTGATGGCCAAATACAAACCTGGGCCAACATGCGCAAGCACCTTAACCCTGCGTATAATAACCGCAAACTGCAAAAAATTGTTATAGGCCCATGGGCGCACCAAACCACCGGCGGCATTACCACAGGCGATATTACCTATAAGCCAAACGTAGGCGATATATTAGGCTTTAACCTTGCCGACCTTGACGTTGACAACCTGCCACTAGGCAAAATACTTAACTCAGACCTTATCAGCTGGTTCC
>JAIXUZ010000058.1 GCA_027483285.1 Bacteroidota bacterium | reverse complement strand
GTGGAGCAGCATAAAAACCTGGCCTTGCTTATGTACCGCCCTGAGCCTACGCCAGACCTTATAGGCCCCGACTTTGCTGTTAAAGATGTGGCCCTGCATTGGAATGATGCTGACTTTGATGAGATTGCAGAAGACAGCCTGTGGATTCTGGGGCGCGAGGCCGAAGGCTATGTTGCCGTGCGCCGTAGCTGTATAAATACCATTAACGGTGTTCGCGCCTGCAATACCAATGTTGGCCAAAGCTGGGTTATTATGGTGGGCGATAGTGGCCTGTATGGCAATTTTACCAACTTTAAAAATACCGTTCACCAGTCTACGTTTACCGAAGATTGGTATTACGATTATGCCGACTCGCAATATGTGTATTATGCCCAGATTATTATGGATGGCGATACCATTGAACATGCCTGGGGCGTAGACAGCACGCTGGCTACAGGTGTTAATGAGGTTACTGCTGATAACGGCTTCAAGGTTTACCCCAACCCCGCAGCTGATTTGCTCCGAGTTTCAACCAACAACCTAAAAGGCAACGGCAAAATAGAGCTATACAATATCAGCGGCCAGCAGGTATTCAGCTATACAGGTACTATCCAAAATATAGAAATCCCCGTGCATAATTTAAGTAATGGCTTATATGCTGTAAAGCTTACAGGTGCTGATGGAAAAATCTATTCTAGAAAGATAATTATTGGGCATTAAAAAAGCCGCATCTACCTCAGGCAGACACGGCTTTCTGTTCATCAAGTTTTCTTGGTAGCTTATAGCTGTAGCTTTACTCGCCACATGCCACTTTGCCACTCACCACTACTTAACGCGCTTAATCTCTTTAATATCGTTAGGGTCAAACGTAGCACCTTTAACATCGCAGGTAGCAACCAGTTTAAATTCTGATTTTTCGCCCGATGCAAAAGAACCCAGTTTACCAATGCCACCCATAACGCCACCTTTTTCAGCCAACGATTCGTTGTCTGATTTTGAGTAGGCATAGTTTAGTTTAAAGGCTACATCTTTAGTCTCGCCGGCTTTCATATCAAAGCCTGCAAGCTTAACCTTACCAATTTCAAAAGTTTTGGTTTTCTTTTCGTCGCCACGGCCGGTGGTGTACTCCTCGTCAAGGCGTACTTCAAGGCTAACAACGCTTTGGTCGCTTTTAGCTTCCAGTTTAATAGTGCCTTCAATAAGGCCATCGTTAGTGTTAAAAGTGCCTGGGGCGTTTAGGGTAACTTTAATTGTACCTACACCAAAGAATTGTTTAATCTTAGCAAAAAATGACATAATTATTTTTGTTTTTTAGGTTTTAAAGGGGTAAATATACTGCAATTATTTATACTACAAAACACTTGTTTGGGCTTGTAAATATTGATGCGGGCAGTTATGTGCTTTATAATTACACTTGTAGCCTTTATGCAGACACATATTTTTTAATGTTGGATAAATATTTTTTTTAAATACTTTTATCGCCCCTTAATAAAAAAGCACACCATGAAAAAAACTACATTTAAAGAAAGGCTACGCTACAAATTTGACAACCTGATGAGCAAAGGCCCTATCGCCATGATAGGCCTGTTGGGTGCATTATCATTTCTTGTTGTGCTTATTGCCGGCGCTATTTTAACAACCTTTAGTATTGCTCCCGAGGGCGAAGAGCCTATGGGCCTTGTAGAGGGTGTGTGGGTAAGCTTAATGCGCACACTGGATAGCGGCACCATGGGTGGCGATATGGGCTGGGGCTTTCGTATAGTCGCCTTTATGGTAACCTTGGGCGGTATATTCATTATATCAACTCTTATTGGTGTTTTGGGTAGTGGCATAGAGGGTAAGCTGGAAGAAATGCGCAAAGGCCGCAGCTTTGTTATAGAGCAAGACCACACGCTTATTTTGGGCTGGTCGTCAAAAATATTTACCATTATATCTGAGTTGGCTATAGCCGGCGAAAACCAGAAAAAGCCACGTATTGTTATCCTTGCCGATAAGGACAAGGTGGAAATGGAAGATGAGGTGCGCGATAAAATTGCCGACATAAAAAACATGAAGGTTATTTGCCGTAGCGGCTCGCCTAATGACCTTACCGATTTAGAAATTGCAAACCCTTTTCAGTCTAAGTCAATCATTATACTTGCGCCCGAAGAAGGCAATGCCGACTCGCAAACCATAAAAACCATTTTGGCTATTACTAACAACCCTAAGCGCAGGCCCGAGCCTTACCATATTGTGGCCGAGATTAAGGACAAAAAGAATTTAGAAGTGGCTCACATGGTAGGTAAAGATGAGGTAGAATTGATACTTACTGATGATGTTATTTCACGCATTATGGTCCAAACATCGCGTCAAAGTGGCCTAAGTATGGTATACCAGGAGCTTATGGATTTTGATGGGGCTGAGATATATTTTAATGAAGAAAAACTGCTGCATGGCAAAACCTTTGCCGATGCCATTTTTGCCTACGAAGACTCTACTGTTATGGGCCTTCAGTTTGCTGATGGACGAGTAAAAATTAACCCACCTATGGACTATGTTTTACAGGCCGGCGATAAGGTTATTGCTATTACAGAAGATGATGATACACTGGTAGTAAATAAGAACCCTAATTTTGATATTAACGAAGATATTATTGTAAACCTAAGCAGCGAAAGGGCAGGAGCAGAGCGCACCTTGTTACTGGGCTGGAACCAACGCGCAGAAATCATCATCCGTGAGTTGGATAACTACGTAGGCCAGGGTTCATACATGAAGGTGGTTTCTACCTACGATAAATATGCAGATGAGGTAAAAGAAGCTGCTAAAAACCTTAAAAATATCAGCCTTGAATTTGAGTGTGCAGACACTACCGCTAAAGATGTTCTCGATAGCCTGAACGTTACTAAATACGATAGTGTACAAGTACTTTGTTATACTGATGATATTGATATGCAAGAGGCTGATGCCAACACCCTGATATCACTATTGCACCTACGCCGCATTTGCGAGGAAGAGGATAAAGACCTGAAGATTGTAAGCGAGATGCTGGACATACGCAACCGCGATTTAGCTGAGGTTACCAAAGCCGACGACTTTATTGTTAGCGATAAATTAATCAGCTTAATGATGAGCCAGGTATCAGAAAACAAAGCCCTGATGGATGTGTTTGAAGACCTTATGGACTCTGAAGG
>JAIXUZ010000396.1 GCA_027483285.1 Bacteroidota bacterium | reverse complement strand
TTGCTTGCTACTGAAGATTTTAAAAGCGATTCTGTTAAGCTTATTGTACACGTGTTTGATACAAAGAATGATTCAGCCTATATTAATTATATCCTGCAAAAGAAAGACATCAAATCCCTGGATTTGGTTATAGGTCCCCTGTTTGCCTCTGGCTTTCAGCGGGTAACGGGCAAGTTGGTTGCAGATAGTGTTGTTTGTGTTTCTCCTTTTTCACAAACTTTTAAGGTTGTAGAAGGTGCCCCAATGGCTCATAAGGTTACCCCTACCGCCATAACCATTGTAGACCAATGCGCACGATTTATTTCTAATACCTACGGCAAGCAAAATGTAATACTGCTATCTACCAACAACCCTAAAGATATTGGTACCATGGCACTTTATAAAGACCGCCTTTCTAGCAACATGGCTGCCGGCGGACATACCTTTAAAGAGCAAACCATTTTGGCAGGCGGTAAAGTGCCCGAAAGCCTTTTTTCCTCTACCGATGAAAACCTGGTTATATTCCCATCTTCAGACCAGGCTACCGTTGCCTTAATTATTGGCCAGCTGGCCGACCTTACGTATAAATACAAGATTAAGCTTTGGGGTCTAAACCAATGGCAAACGTATGACAATCTCGATTTAGCTAAACTATCTAAGCTAAACCTGTTGTTTGCACGCACCGGCTATGTTGATAAGGATGATGCAACCGCTTCGGCTATCAATAAACGTTGCCGAGACAAATACAAAACAGATGCCTCTGAATACTTTTACCAGGGCTACGATGCAATGACGTATTATGCCGCCATGCTTAAAAAATATGGCCGCAACCTAAGCCCCTGCCTGCTTTGCGAGGGTGAGTCAAAAGGCATATATACCAACTTTCAATACGGACAAAGCAATACCAAAAACGGGCTGGAAAATACCGCCATCAGCATTATGCAATACAAAAGCAACGGTATTGTGAAGGTGAATTAATAATCTCTATTATAAATTTGGTAGTTAAGGCCTACATGGACTTTTTTTTCTATATGCTTCACGCTACTTACCCTCAGCTGCGGCAATAGAGTCATTCGCTTTCTTCAAAAAACCTTTTATAAGGTCGTCTTCCGATACGCCTGAATTTAATATCCCAATGGTAGCCTGTGCATCTTTAGCTAGCGGGTGGTTGGGGAATTTAGTTATAAATGCCTGGTAGGCTTTCTTAGCATTTTCAACATCATGCAACTGGGTATCATACACAAACCCCTTGTTAAACATGGCTTGCCCTGCGTTTTTACCATCAGGGTATTTAGCTACATATTTATCTAACGTTGCAATAGCGTCTTTAGGTTTATTCATACCTATATACAAACCGGCCGCTTTAAATAAGTATTCTTCTGATTTGTTATCCTCCGGAAACTTATCGGCATACGCAATTTGCTCGGTGGCCAGTTGGGCACGTACCTTATCATCAAACGTAAATGATGCTGAATCTTTAACCACCTTACCCTCCAGTTCCTGTATATGGTTACGCATTTTTAAACGCTCGTTATCACAGGCGGTAAATAACAATATAGTAGCAGCTAAGGCGATAATTATCTTATTCATAAACGGTTTTTAAGTTCGGCAAAGATACTATTGTTTTTTCTTGATAGTATCAGCAGGCATTCCCGGCGGAACAATCTTTGGGGTGCTTGTGCTATCAACAGGTGCAGCTGGTGGCAATGCTTTTTTCTTGCTGATAAATAAATCCCTAAAGCTGTTAAACTCCCTGCGGTACGATAAACCAACCCCTTGGGTATAGGGCACGTCGTTGGTTAATATGTTGTTTTGGTTCGATCGGTTAAAGGCTTTAAAACGGAACCTGCCATCCTGGTTTAGTTTCACCTCCATATTAAAGTCGCTAACAATATTGCTTGCTCCACTGGCAGGGGCCGTGCCTCCCGTTGTTGTTGTACCAGATGATTGCCCTGAGTTACTTACGCTCACATCTATTGTAACCCGCTCACCAATTGATGTACTTGTGGCAACATCAATCAATTGCTGACCGTTATCGCCCTGGCGGTAATTTATGTTTATATCAAATCGGTCGCTAATTTGCGATACCCAACGGCTCAACTGGCTCGATAATAACTCGAAGCCAGTGTTGCCTGCACCCGCGCCATAATCTGTGCCTGCCCCGCTTTGCGATGGTGGTAAAAATGCGTTTAAAATCAACAGGGCAAAAGCTTGTTTAGTCAACTCTTCCTGGTTGTTTTGTATGGTTGCAATGGCAGTACGGGCCTTATCATCATCAGTATTTACAACAATGCCAAATGATAAATCAGGCGACAATAGTTTATCCTTCATTATCAGTTGCAACTTAACAGGCATTTTGCGTTTATACAATTCCAACTCCGCATCGCCCGTTGTATAGGGTGCCATAATTGGTTTCAACGATGCATTTAAATCATAAATGGCTGTTAAATCTACCTTGGCATTATAAGGGCTGCCTGTCCAAACAATAGTTCCGCCTTTTTCAACTTTAAATTTCTTGTTCACCAGGTTTTCCAGCGTAAACAAATACTCTCCCGACTCTATAGTAAAAGTACCTGCCATGGTAAAAGAGCCACGGGTGTTGATATTCATTTTCAAATCGCCCCTGCCTTTGCCGGTAATAACATCGCCTACTTTTTCATCAAATATAATTTTCACTTCAGCATCAGGTGTTACCTCCAGGTCCATATCCAGTATAATACCTGTTTTGCCTGTGGTTGGCCTGCTAACCATCAATGCCTTAGGGTTCTTATCTACAAAGGTTATAAAATCGCTGCTGCTTGCCTCCGATGGGTTACTCAACGGTATGTTAAAGAATGTTCCCTTGTTAGTTTTTATAGCTGCTTTTATAACAGTATTGGTTGGGTCGCCGGTTATTTTTATTGGCCCGGTAACATAGGCCGTACCAAAGTACAGGGAGTTTTGGCTCTCGGCAGTATTTAGCACCAAAAAGTTGTTGGCATTCAATATCAGGTTATACTTCCAGTCTTTAAAACCTTTATGTGTTATTTCCCCGTTTATGCTGGCATTGCCTTTAGCCGCGGCACTGTTATTTAGCAGCAGGTCGCGTATTACAATCCGGTCTTCATCTAACTTAAATACAAAGTCCTTTTCAAAATTATAGGTTGTGTTTAAATAGTCAATAGTAGCCACGGCTTTACGTATGGTTATAACACCTGTCAACTCTGGGTTTTTAGCATCTCCCCTAAGTTTCATGGTAGCCTTTACATCGCCTTTGGATAGTGTTACATTACCCTTTAAATAAGGGTTCAATGCACTAAGCATTATCTTATTTAATGATATTTCAAAATCAAGGTAATCGGTTTTCTTCTCAGGGTCAAAATGCCCGTCAACAGATATAGTTTTTACCGTATCGTTTCGGGTTAGCAAACTGTGTACATTTATTTGGTGCTTACCCCTATCCCACTCGCTGGTTACATTTCCATCGCCCAACCACACATCGTTTACATGCAGGTTTTTAAGCTTTAAATTACTCCTGAAGAATGGCTTATCAAATAAGCTGCTTAATGATATGCTGCCATCCAGTGTACCTTTCAATTTTACAACATTGTCTGGTATAAATCGGTCTACCCCTGCCAGGTTAAATTTGGTAAATACCATGTTTAGCTGGTCGTCAGGGTTTTTACTTATACGCCCAAAAGCCCTAAAGCTTTCGTTTCCATTATCAAACACCAGTTTATTTACCTCCAGCTTATTCTTATCAAAGGTTATAAGGTTGTCGGGATTTACTTTCCAGTGATAATTAAATGCCTCAAAATTGGCTTTAGAAAGATTCAACCGTATTTTATCTTTATCAAAAAACTTGGCAGTAGCGGTAATGTCACCTGTATTCATAGTGCTGTCTGAGTTTTGGTTCTCAAACGTAATAGCGACATATACACTATCGTTTCGGGTAGTGGTGTTTACAAACACATTAGTTAAATACAGGCTGTCTGTTGGTTCAATACTATCAAGAGTAATATCAAATTTTAAGCTATTCCCCCTCGAGTCTGCTGATAGGTTAGTCCCAATCATCCCAATGCCAGATATTTCCATATTGGGTATTGAACCTGATAATAGTATGTCATCAGTAGCCGACTTGTAGCTGCCTTGCAACCTTGCACCGGGTTGTATAGAAAGGATTGGTAAAAACACATCCGTAACTGCTGTTGTATTTTTTATTATAGCAGTAAATCTGAAATCTTGTGCGGTAGCAGCTGCAAGCTTTGCATTTTTCATACTGGGCTTTTCTGCTTTTGTTGGTATTACAAGGTACGATGGTAAAAATGTGTTTATTGTGCGCATTGCCGTTTTTGGCAGCGATTGCAAATGGTAGTTGCCTATTATGTTTATATCTGCAATGTCTGATACCAACCTCAATTGCTTCGGGCTGCTTGCTACATCAGAATATACAGATACATCGCCCAAAGCGTAAGCAGTATCACCATAGGCCATGTTCAAATTAGTAACATCTATATTACCGTTTAGGGTTTCTATGGTATTACCCGTAATGTTAGATGTTATCTTGGCCGATAAAACAAGATTATTAGTGTCTTTATAAAAATTAAGTGCCGTTAAATCTATTCGGGCAATATCAGCATCAAAATTATAGGTAGGTATCTCTTTGCTAAAGTTAACAGTTCCGTCGAATGCCAATAGCATGTTGGGGTCTTTAGAGTTTACACCGCCAATAAATTCTGTTTTAACCAACCTCCCGTCAAAATCAATATTCTGGTAGCGGTAGGCGTTATAATCAAAAGCGGTAATATGACCATCTAGTTTGGTATCTATACTTTTCAGGTCAAATCCTTTGCCTTCAACATTAGCATTCAGACTTACAACACCAAGCCCCATTCCGGGCAACATATCGCCGAGCTTAAAATTATCAGTACTTATGTTACCATTGTACGCCAGGTCTTTTTGGCCTGGTATGGTAGATAGTTGCAAGTCGGTTGTAGCACTGCCCAGTGCGGTATTAAACTTACCGTTAGCCACAAAGTCTGTAAAAAAGCCGGTGTAATACCCCGCAAAGGTTACTTTACCTAATGCATAAGCCTCTTGCGGTATTTCTATATATTTCTTTTGATTATAAGGTGGTATTTGTATAGTAGCTATATCGCTTGCTGTGGTTTGCAGCCCGTTTATTTTAGCGTCTAAAAAAGTTTCGGCAGCGTTTGGCAGGCCTGCTACAATTACATCACCATAAAACTTAGTGTCTTTACCGTATAATATTTTTACCTCTTTGCCTTTTAGCTTACCCAGCCTGCCGGTAAATTTGCCTTCTATATCGGCCTTTAGGTTTACCCCGCGAAGCATGGGTGCAAAATAGGCAAGATCGGCCAGTTGTAGCTGGGTTTTAACCAAATCAAAATTCACCCTAACGCTGTCAAACAGGTAGGCAAAGGCCCCTAAATTGTTAAACCCAAAGCCTACTTTACCATTTACCTTACTGGTATTGCTTTCCAATGCCAGCTTATCAAATGTCATCTCATGCGTGCTAAAAGTAAACTTAGAGCTTAATGATTTTAACTGTAGTCCGCTCTTTTCAATAGCGCTTAGCTTATTAATATTAGCTTCTATCGTGTCGCCATGTACTACAAGGTCGCCAAAATCACCGCTTATGTGTCTGGCTACAATATTCGATGGGTCAAAACCCCACTCAGGCGGCTTTTTGCCTACTATCTGGTAACTAAAATTGTTATTTACCATTGTAAGCTGTTTGCAGGTTAGCTTCAATGGCTTACTCTCGGTAGTATTCTTTTTATCGTTTTTAAAGGCATCTGCTATAAACTGAAAATTCAGTCCGTTTTCACCAGGGTACTTCTTCAGTTCAGCATTATTATTTAACAACTTTATTTCCGATAAGGCTATATTATTATTATTTAAATCAAGCTTGCTAATGCCTACAAAAAGCTTTTGAGTGTATAACAGGGTGTCTTTATGCTTGTCTTCAATATACAAGCCCTCTAAAATTACGGTATCAAAAAACTGTATGTTAACCCCTTCTATCTCTACACGTGTTTCCAGTTTGTTTGATAGGTAACCAGCAACACGCTGGGCTATCCAAGTTTGTACGGCTGGTATTTGTATAACAAAATAGAGCAGCACTATCAAAAAGAAAATGCTGCCAAATACCCAGGCTACTATTTTTAAAAATCGCTTAATGGCTCAAAGTTACGGATTACAAATGTTTAGCTTACAAATTTCAAGCCTAAACCGATAACGTTTATTTCGGCGATAAGGTTTTGATTAACTTTGCAATGTTGAAAGAGCCCATAATATTAGCCATTGAAAGTTCGTGCGATGATACCTCGGCTGCCATAGCCCGGGGTACTGATATTTTGAGCAACCTTACTGCCGGCCAGGCTATACACGAGCAATACGGTGGCGTAGTGCCTGAGTTGGCATCGCGTGCCCACGAGCGGAATATTGTACCCGTGGTTGATGCTGCTATTAAAGCGGCCGGTATTTCGGTTAATGATATTGATGCTATTGCCTTTACCCGTGGCCCCGGGCTTATTGGCTCGCTACTTGTCGGTGCATCCTTTGCCAAATCATTCGCCTTGGTGCGGAAGTTGCCGTTGCTAGAGGTTAACCATATGCAGGCCCACATTCTCGCTCATTTTATTACCGCTGACCCTATTATCACCCGCGATATTGGTGGCTTTTTTCAAAACAAACCCCAATTCCCATTTTTATGCCTTACCGTTTCGGGCGGACATACCCAATTGGTGGTGGTTAAAAATTATTTTGATTTTGAAATAGTGGGCGAAACCCTTGACGATGCAGCCGGCGAAGCTTTTGATAAAACAGCCAAACTACTAGGCCTGCCCTACCCCGGCGGACCATTAGTAGATAAATATGCTGAGCTTGGCGACCCTTCAAAGTTCAGTTTTTCTAAAGCCCGCGTGCCAAATCTTGATTATAGTTTCAGCGGGCTAAAAACATCGGTACTCTATTTTTTACAGGCCGAGGTTAAAAAGAACCCCAACTTTGTAGCCGAAAACCTGAACGATTTATGCGCAGCTATCCGCAAGGCTATTGTTGATATGCTTATTGAAAAACTACACAAGGCCGCTACCGAATTAAACATAAAACACCTGGCAATATCTGGTGGCGTATCAGCTAATAAAGGCTTACGCGTTACATTAATTAATCTATCCCAAACTAAAGGTTATCAGGTATTTATACCACCAATTGAGTATTGTACTGACAATGCCGCTATGATTGCCATTACAGGCTACTATAAATACGTTAATGGCATTTATGCCAATCAAACAATTACACCCGTTGCACGTTATCCGCTTGCGTAAAACCTAACAGTGGCTAAATCGTTATACATTTGCTTTTATACTTATGCTACCATATATAAAAATACTACGCTTATACAACCTGCTACTTTTAGCATTGGCCATGTTCTGTGTCCGCTTCTTTTTAATTGGCACCTGGATACACCAGGCCGATTTATATTTTAAAACTATAAACACGGCACGCCCCATTGCGTTTGCAATGAGCAACCAACTGTTTGCCTTGCTGGTTACTTCATCTGTGCTTATAGCAGCTGCAGGGTACATCATCAACGATTATTTCGACTTAAAAAGTGACCATGTAAACCGCCCCGGCAGCAATAAAATTGGCAAAGGCGTATCGCGCCGCATGGCTATGCTGTTGCATATTGTATTAAATGTAGCTGCGCTGGCTATTGGGCTTTACCTTGCTTATAAATGCCGCACATGGCGCCTTATAGGCATCCAGTTATTTACCATTACGGCCCTATGGTTCTATTCATCGTACCTTAAAAAAAGTACAGGCTTTGGCGAGTTGGTAGTGTCTTTTGTCATGGCACTAATACCTGTAAGTGTTTTTCTATATGAGTATTACTTTGGCTTTGCAGATTTAGCCAAAGAGCTCAATGGCATATTAGATTCATCTATCCTACCCCCTACCGCAAGGTTAGGTATTCTGCCGATGGTGGTTTTGGGCTATTCATTCCTTGCCTTTTTAACCGATTTTATCCGCCAGAATTTTAAAGACCTGGAAAATATGAAAGGCGACAGATTGATTAAAAACCATACGCTGGCTGTTACCTGGGGCGCAACCAATACCCGTTACTTAGCACTTACATTGTGTATAATAGTATTTAGCATTATAGCCTTATTTGAATATGTAATGTGGAACTGGGGTTTAAACTACACCCTTTGGTATGCTATGGCTTTTGTGCAATTGCCTTTAATGGCCGCCATAGTTATAGCCTTGCGCGCCCGCGAAAAAAAGCAATACATAATACTTAGCCGTTTGCTCTATGCTATAATGATAGCCGGCGTATTGTCTATGCCTGTTTTATATTTTGATATTAAATTGTAGCCGTATGCAGCCCGTTAATGTAAATAAGATAAAATGCCCAAACTGCGGCACTGAGTTTGATCCCGGCGAGGCTTTAACAAAGCATGCCGAAGACCACCTTCGTCAGGAATTTGAACAAAAGCAGGCACTTAAAGATGCTGAATACAAAAAGAAAGAGCAGGAACTGGCGGCTAACCAGGCTGTTTTAGAGCAACAAAAACAAGACTTTAATAGGCAGCTACAAGAACAAATGGCGAAAGCCCGTGAAAATATCACTCTGGAGGTCCGCAAAGATCTACAGGAGAAACAGGGAGCTTACCTAAAGTTGATGGAAGAGGAAAAAAAGAAAGCGGAGCAAGAAAAAAATCAACTATTAGAAGAAAAGCTAAAAGGAGAGGCTGCTGCTAAAAATATTGAAATAGAATTGATAAAATTACGAGATGAAAATCTTAATCAACGTAAAACAATTGAACTAGAATTAATGCAAAAGTATCAAACTGAAAAAATTCAGTTTGAAGAAAATATTCGTAAGATTGAGCAAGAGCGAACGCAAATGCAACTGCTAGAAAAAGATAAGCAAATCGAAGATCAAAAAAAACAGGTTTTAGAAATGCAGCGTAAGCTTGAGCAAGGCTCTATGCAAATGCAGGGCGAGGTATTAGAGCTTGCTTTGGAAGACTTATTAAAAGAAGCCTTTCCGTTTGATGTTATTGAAGAAGTGGGCAAAGGGGTGCGCGGAGCCGATGTTATCCAAACGGTACGCAATAAATACAGCCACGAATGCGGTAAAATCATCTACGAAACAAAACGTACCAAAAACTTTGAACACGGTTGGATTGAGAAGCTGAAACACGATATGGTAGGCCAAAAAGCCAGCGTTGCCGTATTGGTTACCGAAGCCTACCCCAAAGAGTTGGACCGCTTTGGCATAATTGATGGAGTATGGATTTGCAAGTTTGCCGATATTAAACCCTTGGTAATGCTATTGCGCGATACCATGGAGAAAATATACACAGCCAATTCAGCCCAGGAAAACAAAGGCGAAAAAATGCAGTTGCTATATAGTTACTTAACTGGCAATGAGTTCCGTTTGCAAATTGAAGCTATTGTAGAAGGTTTTAAAGCGATGGAAGATGGCCTTAGTAGCGAGAAAAAAGCCATGCAGCGCATTTGGAAAGAACGCGAAAAGCAACTAGAAAAGGTACTAACCAATACCATCGATTTTTATGGTTCGGTGCGTGGCATAGCTGGTTCATCAGTGCCTGAAATTAAAATGTTAGAACTTGGTAACGACGA
Source organism: Bacteroidota bacterium (assembly GCA_027483285.1). Taxonomy (GTDB): domain Bacteria; phylum Bacteroidota; class Bacteroidia; order CAMBQF01; family CAMBQF01; genus CAMBQF01. The sequence goes on along the minus strand of JAIXUZ010000396.1, from coordinate 36 downwards.
TAAACTTTTGGAAGAATGATAAAATTCCCGTTTCCT
>JAIXUZ010000025.1 GCA_027483285.1 Bacteroidota bacterium | reverse complement strand
GTAATCAATTCTAATATATCATTTAATATAAATAATTTATTTAGTCTTACTGCCTATAGCTATGTTGCCTTTTTTGTTTTTGGCATTATATTATTGGGCTTATTCATTTTTACCGATAAGCTTATTGGGGTTGTTATATACTACAGCAACAAACTAAAGTTTGGCTTAGGTTCATTTGCCTTAGCCGCAGGTATTTACATGCTGTTTTTTGTGCCGTATAGCTTTGATAGCCTTATATACGCCCTCTTCATTTTCCTAATATCGGGTATTATAATTGGCAATAAGTTACAGCACCGCATCAGGTATACCTTTACTTCAGCATTGTTCTTGGTATTGCTTTTTGGCTTGTTTTCTACTTATATTATATCATCTAATACAATACAAAAAGAGGGGCTTAACCGTGAATTAATGGCATCGCGCCTTGCGGCAGAAAATGATCCTATTTTGGAATTTTTGTTTACTGATGTAAATAACAAAATACAGCGCGACAGTGTATTGCATAGTTACCTACTGCCCAATAGCGAGGCTGCTGATAAAAAGCAGTTTAAAGACCTTAACCAATTGTATTTCAATGGTTACTGGGAAAAGTATGAAACCAAGGTTACCGTTTTTGGGGCTGATAATTGCCCACTGAGGGTATTAAACACATCAACCCATCACGACCCTAATTATTTTGAGAGCTTGATACGTGAACATGGTAGGCCCACGGTTTCTGATAATTTCTTCTTTTTAGATAATTCAAACGGACGGATTAGCTACCTGGCAAAAATTAAACTGAATAAAAAAGATGGTGGAGTTGATTATAGCGGAACGCTTTATCTGGAATTTGAATCGAAGTATAACCTGGAGGAAGTGGGTTACCCTGAACTTTTGCTTGATAGGAAGGTAAAGGCCGAAGTTGACCTTACAGATTATTCATACAGCCGCTATAAATACGGAAAGCTCGTTGGCCAATATGGCAGGTATCCTTATAGCCTTTCGTCGGCGGTATTTGGGTCACTAAACCAAGAGTACAACTGGGTAGAGAGTGAGGGCTATACTCACCTTATAGATAAAACAGATGCTGATACCATGGTGGTACTTAGCCGCAAAAAGCCTGGCTTTTTAGATGTTATCACCCCATTTTCTTACTTCTTCTTCTTTTACGGGCTACTGGCATTGATATATTATATTATAGCAACAGTAAATGTCCGCAGGCAGCGCTCATCACGTTCCTGGCTTTTTGGTACTATCGATTTTAAGAGCCGTATTCAGCTTACTGTTATTGTTATGCTAATGGTATCGCTTATTATTATCGGCGTTGGCACTATTTATTATGTGGTAAACCAAAGCAGCTACAAAAACGAGGAAGTAATAAGCGAGAAGATACATTCCATATCTACCGAATTACAAAACAAGATTGGGGGCTACGATGCCATATATCCTTATATGTATGATGAGTTAAGTTTCTCGTTTAGCCGCATGTCAAACGTGTTCTTCTCAGATATTAATATGTACGATTTGAATGGGCGCTTAATAGCCTCATCTCGTCCTGTTATATTTGAAGAAGGGCTGGCAGGCAAAAATATAGACCCATATGCCCTGCGTAAGCTCCGCATGAAACAAAAGACGGAATACATCCACGATGAAAATATAGGCGACCTTAATTATATATCAGCCTATGTACCATTCCGCAACCGTAACAATGTATTGTTGGGGTATATAAACCTACCCTACTTTGCTAAGCAAAGCGAGCTGCGTAAAGAGATTACCACAGTGTTGGTAGCCATTGTAAATATCTATGTGCTGCTTATTGGTATATCCTTAATTGTAGCAATTTTAATTTCAGACAGGATAACCCGCCCCTTACGCCTGATACAGGAAAAAATGGGCCGCCTGCGGTTAGGTAAATCTTACGAGTTGATTGATTACAAAGCCAACGACGAGATAGGCCGCTTGGTTGCTGAGTACAACCGGATGATTAAGGAACTGGATGTAAGTGCCGAACTCCTCGCACGGTCAGAAAGGGAAAGTGCGTGGAAAGAAATGGCCAAGCAGGTAGCGCACGAAATTAAAAACCCGCTTACACCTATGAAGTTGAGCGTGCAACAACTGCAACGCACCTATAAACCCAACGACCCGCAATGGGAAGCCCAGCTAAAGCGATTTACGCTATCGTTAATTGAGCAGATAGATACCCTAAGCCGCATTGCAGGTGAGTTTGCCACCTTTGCACGCATGCCTAAAACTCAGGCAGAAAGGGTTAATCTTTATGAGATGCTGGTGAATATGCAGCAACTACATGCTAACGATACCGGTGCAGTTATCACCTTTAAACCCGAAACCGTTCCGCCTTGTATGGTTATTGCCGATAAAGAGCAGTTACTACGTGTGTTTAACAACCTGATTAAAAATGCCATACAGGCAATACCAGAAGATAAAGAAGGGCTAATTGTATTGGGAATTGTGCGTAGCGGCAATAGCTTTATTGCAACCGTAGCCGATAATGGAAATGGTATACCTGAAGACCTGCACGACAAAATATTTACGCCCAACTTTACTACTAAATCCAGTGGCATGGGACTTGGCTTAGCCATTGTTAAAAGTATTGTAGATAGTAGCGGCGGCAGCATTTGGTTTGAAACCAATGAGGGCGAAGGCTCTACATTCTTTGTACAGTTACCCTCATTAGCTTCAAACTAAACGCCAAGCAAATAGGCAGTAAATACAATACATACAATTCCATCAAACACGGCGGCAGGTAAAAGCTTTTTAGAATAAGGCTTTTTTATGTCTTTAATAACCCAAAACACCAACAAGGCTTTTTCCATAAGGGTAACGGCTATTACAGGTATGCGCAATGCCTCATTAGTAGCCGCTAAAACCATTAATATAGCCAGGGCGGAAACCAATATACCCCAATGGGCAAAGTAAAATTTGGCAGCATCGTCTTTTAATTCAATATTCAAAACCTTGTTTGCATAAAAAGCCGGAAAGAAGAATTGAAAGGTTACTACCCCTGTTATAGGCCCTACTATATAGAGTATGGTAGAAATATTGTCTGTTATAAAATTCATAATGCAAAATGCACAATTCAAAGCGAATAACAATACATTATCAATTTTGCATTGAGAATTATTGATTTTTCTTCTTGTACTCTTCTTTCACTTTGTTAAATGCTTTATCAGTGCCAAACAGCTGGTCCATAAGGCCGATGGCGCTAAAGCTGCCATTTACATGGTAATGGTGCCAGTCGTGGTGAACCGAATAGGCCATCCAAGGGAAAGCATAGCCCGAATGGGTATGCAATGCATTAACAACCACCATCATAATCCAGAATAAAACGACAAAAGGGTGGGGTTGGAGCAGAAGTACACCTGCAAATACAGGTATAAGGTTACCAACTAAATGCTCTACAAAGTGCACATAATGCGTTGCTATGGCAATAGATTCGCGGTACTCGTGGTGCACGCGGTGTATCTTTTTAAAAAAGTACTTACGGTGCATGGTATGGTGCGCGGCAAAAAACAAAATATCCTCAATAAGTATAAGCCCGGCAAGTTGCAATAAGGCAACCCACCAACTGGGTATGGCTACATTTACATTGTAACCAAGCGTTACCATAAGGTAAAACAGCCCGGTTAAAAAGGGTAGGGTACCTAAAAACTGGTTTGCCAGTACCCTTATTATGGCTTTAGATAAAGGTACTTTGGGCGATTTTGGCCTGCGCTCTTCCGGTATGTCTTGTATTTTATATTTGTAAAGAGAATAGGGCTTTTTAAACCTATCAAGTAATAAATAGGGTATCCCCACACCCCAAAATATAAGCAGGTAAAAAGCAAAGCCTATAACAATTACAAAAACATCCAGGCTTACCCTTTCCATAATCCAAGCCCAGGCTTCAGCACCCTTAAATTCTAAAAACAGAAGAAAAATTGCCGTTAAGGTTAAAAAAATAAGGTTGTTTATAAATTGTGGCGGATAGTATTTAAAGCGTTCCATTACAAACGGTTGGTTAGGTATACAAATGTAATAGAAATGCCGTTGCCATTGCTTTAGTTGCGTAGGTGGGCTTAAAAAATTATTATTGCTTACCTTTGCAATCTTGTAATAACGTTGTATGAAAAAACTCTCTATACTTTTAGCTTCTATTCTTGGCCTTACACTTCAGGTAAATGCACAATGCGGCCTTGCTACGCCAAACACATCGTGCACTGTTAGCCCGGCTTATCCAAATACATGTCCTGACGATAACTTACCGGATGGCATTGCCGGAGAACCCTATTCAACAGACATTACTATGTGGTTTCCTCAGGTGTTTTTTGAGCCTAGCGCGGGGTTGGATGTAACTATTAATACCGTTACCATAAATGCTGTTTCGGGTATGCCTTTTGGCTTTACATACACTGCAAATCCTTCTACTGTAACTCCATCGCAAAACGAATTTGCTGCTATACGCATTTGTGGCACACCTTTCAATGCAGGCGATTATACTGTTACTATAAGTATAACAGTTCAGGCTTCGGCTTTTGGTATATCGCAAACAGTTAACCAAAACATCCCTATAGCTTTGCATATTGACCCTTCTACAGCAGGCAACGTGGCGTTTACTATTAACAACCCATCGGGTTGTACACCCTTACCATCAGCATTTACAACCAATTTCCAATCAAATGGCAATCCCGGCTACAGCTATTTTTGGGATTTAGGTAATGGTTTTTCAACCACCCAGGAAATTGTACCTCCTGTACAATATACAGCCCCCGCCAATAACGATACATTTTACGTTATTCAACACGCTGTTTCTATAGACACGGTAGGCTTTTTCTTAACGGGTGTGCAGGTTACAAACGTTAGCTGTACTGATAATCCGGGTAACAACCCCGATACATATATTCGTATTTTTAACGGTCAGGGGCAAGAGGTCTACAATACAAGCTCAAGCACAATACAGGGAAACCCGCCTTTTAACTGGACTACAAACATTGCCCTTACTGCTCCTCCTTACAAAATACAGGTATTTGACCAAGACGGTGGCCTTTTGGGTGCAGATGATAATTGTGCCGATAACGCGGAAGGTAGCAATGCGGGAATTAACTTATTATTGCCTACTACAGAAGGTGAATCTACTCAAATTGGCACTACCGGTGGATTAATACTAAACTATACAATAAACCACCCCGTAATTAATATTTCAGGCAGCGATACTATTTATGTGTATCCTAATCCGTCGGTTCCTTCTATTTCTGGCGATTTTGATTTTTGCCCTGGTACACAGGGCGCAGCAATTGTTTCAACCCCTGCATTCCAATATCAGTGGTATAGGGGCGATACTTTAGTTGCAAATGCAACCCAGCAAACACACTTTGCTACTTTACCTGGGCATTATAGTGTTCAGGTCACAAACCAGTTTGGTTGCAATGCCGGTAGCGATACAGTAACAGTAAACCAGTTTCCATTACCACAATTACCTGCAATATCATATAGCGGAGGTTTATTACAAACAGATTTAACTAATCCGCCATACCAACTGCAGTGGTTTTACGAAGAATTTGCTTTTGCTGGGCAAACTGCTCAAACCTGCCAACCGTTATTTGATGGTATGTATTATGTAAGGGCTGAAAATAGCTATGGCTGTTACTCTTATAGTGATACAATATCCGTTACCAAAGTAGGTATTGCTGAAGATGATGCCAATACGTTGAATTTTACAATTTCACCAAACCCTACAAATGGCAATTCTACTGTATATATTAGCGGCATGTCACCAGGTCAGGTAGACCTTATTATTTATAATGTATTGGGTTCAGTTGTTTCGCAAAAACAATTGAACATCAATAAGGGTATTGTAAATAAATATGCTGAAACAATTGATATTAGTGTCTTGCCTCAGGGAATTTATAATGCGGCATTTAGGTTTGGCACCAGCCAAAAAGTATTGAAACTATTTGTTTATTAATATTTTTTTAATATCTGTAAAATAATAGATAGCATAAAAAATATTGATGCCTATATATTATATAGTTTTGTTGATATTAAGATTTTAAAATAAAGCCCGTGTAAAATAACGATGTGTTTGCAGCTGCAGCCGCATATACATGCCCTAAGACAGAGAAGTTTTTTTGTTGGAGATGTTTGGCGTGTTGTTTTCTAAACAGGTTGAATATGAAATTTTAATAGCCTTTATAGAAATTACATAAAATCATTAGAGTATATTCTGGTGCTTAATCCCTCTCCAATCACTATCTTTGCGGCCTTAAAAAAAATACAATGGGTTTACAGTGTGGTATCGTAGGTTTGCCAAATGTGGGAAAATCTACCCTTTTCAATTGTCTTTCAAACGCTAAAGCGCAGGCGGCTAATTTTCCGTTTTGTACTATAGAGCCAAACGTGGGTACTATTACCGTGCCTGATGAGCGATTGACTAAATTAGAGCAAATGGTTAAACCACAACGTGTGGTACCTACTACTATAGAAATTGTAGATATTGCAGGCCTTGTAAAAGGGGCAAGTAAGGGCGAAGGCTTGGGTAATAAATTCCTAGCCAATATTCGAGATACTGATGCTATTATACACGTTTTACGTTGTTTTGACGATCCTAACGTAGTACACGTTGATGGGTCTGTTAACCCTGTTCGCGACAAGGAGATTATAGATATCGAACTTCAGTTTAAAGATTTGGAATCTGTGGATAAGAAGATTCAGAAAGTAGATAAACTGGGTAGGGCAGGAGATAAAGATTCTAAAAAGGCTACAGAGGTGTTACTGGTGTATAAAGAACATCTGGAAAAAGGCCTAAATGCACGCACAGCCCCTGTTGCAGAAGAAGATAAACGCCACATTGCCGATTTGGCTTTACTAACAGCCAAGCCTGTTCTATATGTATGTAATGTTGACGAGGCTTCTGCTAAAAGCGGCAATGCTTATGTTGAACTTGTTAAAGCAGCGGTAGCTAATGAAAACGCAGAGGTACTAATTATTACTGCTGCTATTGAAGCGGAAATTGCATCGCTTGAAACCTTCGAAGAGCGTGAAATGTTCTTATCTGACATTGGTTTGGAAGAACCTGGTGTAAATAAGTTAATTAAATCAGCATACAGGTTACTTGCTCTGCAAACCTACTTTACAGCAGGCGAGAAAGAAGTACGTGCATGGACTATTCATCAGGGAGATACAGCCCCACAAGCGGCTGGTGTTATCCATACCGATTTTGAAAAGGGATTTATCCGTGCTGAGGTTATACATTATGCTGATTTTGTACAATATGGCTCAGAATCTGCCTGTAGGGACAATGGTAAACTATCTGTAGAGGGTAAAGAATACATTGTGCAGGATGGAGATATGATGCACTTCCGTTTTAACGTATAATAACTATGATAAAAGTCGCCACGTTTATATTTAACCCATTTTATGAGAACAGCTATGTTGCATATGATGAAACAGGCGAATGTGTTATTATAGATCCTGGTTGTTATAATAGCAGGGAAGAACAAGAACTGGTAGATTTTATTAACGCCGAAGGCTTAAAACCCGTATTGCTGTTAAATACCCATTGCCATGTTGATCATATAATGGGCAATAAATTTGTTTTTGATACTTATGGGCTGCTACCGCAATACCACAGGATAGAACAAACTATTTTAGAAGCCGCACCATCGCATGCTCGTATGTTTGGTGTTGATATGGTTGCATCGCCATCAGCAGAAAAGTACCTGGATGAAGGTGATATTGTTGAGTTTGGCAATAGCAGTTTTCAAATATTATTTTTACCTGGCCATTCGCCTGGTAGTATCGCTTTTTATAATGAAGAGCAAAAGATTATTTTTGGTGGCGATGTGTTGTTTTATTTAAGTATTGGCCGTACCGATTTACCAAGCGGCAACCACAATCAGCTTATAACAAGCATAAAAAAAAGCCTGTTTAGGTTAGATGATGAATATATCGTGTATTCAGGGCACGGACAAACAACCACACTTGGCAACGAAAAGCGTTTTAACCCATTTCTTCAATAAGAATGGTTGTTAAGTACATAGGCGAAGTTGTGCCCGGTAAGCTTAGTTCAGCATCGGCAGTTGAGGTTTTTGACGATAGGATATACATAGCCGGAGATAATATTAATTTTATTTACCTATACAGTAAGAATTTCTTTTTAATAGACAGGATAAAGCTATTTACCGATGCTGATTTTGAAGAGCAAAACAAGCCGGTAAAGAAGGACTGGGAGGCAATGTCGGTAATTACAGCCCCCCAGCGCAACCCTAAACTTTTGCTAATAGGCTCGGGCTCTAAAAAAGTTACCCGCGATTATGCCATACTGCTAAACCTATCATCACGCAAAATAAATAACGTAGAGCATTGGCCGCGTTTTTATGATGCTGTTAGGCAAATGCTAAAACCTGGTGAGGAGTTAAATATCGAGGGCTTAGCCCAAGTTAAAGATCATCTTGTATTACTGAACAGAGGTAATTTAAATACAGGCAATGCTGTTTTTATAACCGATGTTAGTGCAGTTTTTCAATACACTAATGTTATCCATAGAATAGAGTCAGCGCCACTTGATATTGCCGAAACAAAAGCCGGTTTTACTGGTGCTTATTATTTGGAGGAAACGGACACGCTTTTTTATACAGCCGCAGCAGAGCTTACCGTTAATGCATACAATGATGGCAAAGTATTAGGTAGCGCCGTTGGTTATTTTTCAAATGTTAGCCAGCGATTAAAAGAAAACTCTTGGGTGCCTGATGCCCAAGTTGCATTTAACAATGTATTAGAGGGTAAAGTAGAATCGCTTACCTTGCTACGTAAAATTGATAACAAATATGTATTCCTAGTCGTTACAGATAACGATGGGGTACCGGGTTCAATGTACCAGTTGTTAATCGAATTATAAGCATATTTGGGTTTGGTTATTTTATCTCCAGTAATATTAATAACAATAGTAACTGTTACAGCAATTGTTTTGCATGTAGCCCTATTCCTGCTTTTTAAAAAAGCGGGGTTTGCTGGCTGGAAGGCCTTTGTGCCAATTTTAAACCTATTTATAATATTCAAAATTACTGGGCGTAAATGGTACTGGTTCTTTCTAATGTTGCTTCCTGTAGTAGGTTTTCTGTTTGTAATGATTGCCTTTTTCGATTTACTTCATTCATTTGGCCGCAGGCGGTTTTACCATTTTTTATTGGGCTTGTTCTTTGGTGCTTATTACCTGCTGTTCGTAGCTATTAGCAAAAGCGCTGTATACATTGGCCCAAGGCTTAAACATGCAACCCCAACCCCAATGCTGCGCGAGTGGGCCGAGGCTGTTATCCTTGCTGTAGTATTGGTTACCGCGTATATTAAGCCTTTTTGGTTTGAAACGTATAATATTCCTAGCCAGTCTATGGAAGGCACCTTGCTAATGGGCGACTATATACTGGTTAGTAAAATTAACTACGGGCCACGCTTACCTATAACCCCTATAGCAATACCTTTTGTGCAAAATGCCAATGGGCAAAACGATTCGTATTTTGACAAAATACAATTGCCCTACTTTAGGTTACCGGGTGTTGAAGATGTTGACAGGGGTGATGTTGTAGTATTTAATTTTCCGGCCGATGATTCCAGGCCTGTAGACAGGAAAACAAACTATATTAAGCGTTGCGTAGCGTTGCCGGGCGATACTTTATATATTTATAACAAACAAGTTAAAGTAAACGGCAAAGCGCAACTTACACCACCGTCGGCGCAGTATAATTACATGGCCGAGATGGAACACGAGGTGCCTCCTGATTATTTTAGTGGTTTGGGCTTTGGCGATGCTACACCCATTACCAGTCTTAGTTTTTATCAGTTTAGTATTAATTCACTAATGGCCGACAGCCTTTCTAAAATAAGGGCGGTAGATACAGTGAGAATGGTTTGCTATGCCCCCAACCGTAGGATTTTAGAAATTTTTCCTAAGTCTGAATCGTACCCCTGGAACCTGGATAACTTTGGCCCTTTGTATATTCCTAAAAAAGGGCAAACAGTTGTTCTTAATGAACAGAACATTAAGCTCTATGAGCGAATTATTAAAGTATATGAGCATAACGATTTAAGGGTTAATGGCCCATACATCAAGATTAATGGTGAAAACGTAAGCTTCTACACATTTAAACAAGACTATTATTTTATGATGGGTGATAATCGCGATAATTCATCTGATTCGCGTTTTTGGGGTTTTGTTCCTGAAGACCATATTGTTGGTAAGGCCTGGTTTATTTGGCTTTCAATGGATGCAGAGCATAATATCAGGTACAATCGTTTATTTCAGACTATTGAATAGTGCTATGGATACCCCTTTATTAAGTATCGCTTATTTACCTCCCGTAGAATATATTACTGTTATGGCAAATAATGCCAGTGTGCGTATTGAAGCAAAAGAACATTTTGTGAAACAAACCTATCGTAACAGAGCAGTAATTTTAGGCGCTAATGGCCCATTACCTTTAATCATACCTTTAAAAAAAGGTAAGAATAACCAACAGTTAATCACCGAAACAGAGATTGATTATTCATCAAACTGGCAAACAGTGCATTGGCGTGCTATTAAATCAGCTTATGGGGGCTCTCCTTTTTTCGAACACTATGCAGATTTTTTTGCCCCTTATTACGAAAGGCGTTACTTGTATTTATTTGAATACAATATTGAACTTACAAAGCTGCTATTAAAGCTATTTAGATTAAATTGTGAAATTAGTTTTAGCAGTGAATTTGTAGTGCCTTCAGCTATTGTGGGCGACTATCGGTATTCAATCACACCTAAAACAATAAGTTCCTATACTCCAATACCATATCGTCAGGTTTTTTCAGATAAATTTGCCTTTACACCTAATTTAAGCGCCATAGACTTACTCTTTTGTATGGGCAATAGGGCTAATACCGTGTTAAATTAAAATTGCAGCTAAAAATTAATGGTCAACCATAAATATTGATGTGTTTTTTTTAACTTTTTACATTTTGAATATTCATTAATGTATTGATATATATATAGATACATTATTGCTTGTTTTTGTTAGTAATTAAACTTCATCTGTTTTCTATTTCTTATTTGTATTAGAACTTCAAAAAGTTACTTTTGAACATAATATTGTTGAAAATCTAGCTTATGAATTCACCAATACGTTTAAAACTTTCATTGTCAATACTGTTTGTGTTATTTATTATTCAAATGGGATTGGCGCAGCCTG
>JAIXUZ010000290.1 GCA_027483285.1 Bacteroidota bacterium | reverse complement strand
TTTGGATTACATATGCAACGGCCTGTTATCAGTAGCGGCTAAGCAGGCTTCTTTCATCCCCTCGGTAAAGGTTGGGTGGGCATGGCTTGCACGGGCAATATCTTCTGCCGATGCGCGGAACTCCATTGCAATAACCCCTTCGGCTATTATATCAGCTGCACGAGGGCCTATAATATGTACACCTAATATCTCATCCGTTTCAGCATCAGCCAACACTTTAAAGAAACCATCAATATCGCCGGCGGCACGGGCACGGCCTAAGGCACGCACAGGGAACGAACCTGCTTTGTATTTGCGGCCATCGGCCTTCAGCTCCTCTTCTGTATAGCCAACAGAAGCAACCTCGGGCCAGGTATATACTACACCCGGAATAAGTTTATAGTCGATATGTGGTTTTTGCCCTGCCATATATTCAGCAACTAAAACACCTTCTTCTTCGGCTTTGTGGGCAAGCATAGCACCACGTACCACATCGCCAATAGCAAAAACACCTTCTACACTTGTTTCTAAATGGTCGTTAACGGCAATGCGTCCGCGCTCATCGGCCTTAAGGCCAATATTTTCCAACCCTAATCCATCGGTATACGGGCGGCGGCCAACGGCTACAAGGCAATAATCGCCTGTAAACGTTACTTCTTTGCCTTTACCATCGGTAGCTGTTACGGTTACCTCTTTGCCTTTAGCTTTTGCACCCGATACTTTGTGGCTGGTGAAAAACTCCATACCCTGCTTTTTAAGCACGCGTTGCAACTCTTTGCCTAAGGCACGGTCCATGGTTGGTATAATAGAGTCGGCATACTCAACACAGCTAACTTTAGCGCCCAGGCGGCTATATACCGAACCCAGCTCTAAACCAATAACACCACCACCAATAAGTATAAGGTGTTTAGGTACTTCTTTAAGCTCTAAGGCCTCGGTTGATGTGATGATGCGTTTCTTATCAATTTCTATACCGAGCAATGATGCCGGTTTTGAACCAGTAGCTATAATGGTTTTGGCTGTTTCCAAAGTTTCTTCGGTACCATCGGCCTTAGTAACCTTAATGGTGTTTTTATTTACAAAAGAGCCTACGCCGGTAAAAACATCAATCTTGTTTTTCTTCATTAAAAAGGCAATACCATCCACATTTTGTTTCACCACATTGGCCTTACGGGCTATCATTTGCTCCATATTTACTTTAGGCTCGGATATATCTACCCCATGCTCTTTAAAATTATGCAGGGCATTATGGTAATGTTCAGAAGAATCTAACAAGGCTTTTGATGGTATACAACCAACATTAAGGCAGGTGCCGCCAAGGGTTGGGTATTTTTCTATAAGGGCCGTCTTAAAACCCAATTGCGATGCGCGAATAGCGGCAACATATCCTCCGGGGCCTGAGCCTATAACAGTTACGTCGTACTTCATTGTAAATATAAATTTTAGCGTTGCAAAGGTAACAAAAGAACAGAGAAAACTATGTGCATAAAGTATACTATAAATAATAGCTAAAACTAATGTATTTCATACATTGGTAATGCACAGCCCGCAAAGGCAAAGCAAGGCGGTATTTATAATTGTAATTTGAGGAAAACTAAACTAAAACAAAATGGCAAAACCTTACTCTTTTATTTTAATTGATGATGATCCTATAAGTAATCAATTAACCGAAATCCAAATTAAACGTGTGTTTCCAGATGCAAAAATCACCTGTTTTTCTGACCCACGGGAGGCGATATATAAAATAGAACATAGCTATATAGACTATCCGGAAAACACCACTATTTTTCTTGATATAAATATGCCCTATTCAGGCTGGAGGGTTTTAGAAGCATTTGAAAAGCACCCTGCAGTGATACACGAATGGTTTATAATATACATCCTTACCTCATCATCAGACGAAGGAGACGAGTTAAAAGCTAAGCGCTTTCCGTTAGTAAAAGAGTGCTTGCAAAAGCCTGTTACGAAACAAGATTTACTGGATATATTTGGTTAATAGTTGAGTGTTGGTTCTATTAAAGTTTCTTTAAATATTTAAGAAACTTATGCAACCCTACTTTTTTGGCTGCATCAAATTCGTAGCTTATGGCGTTTTCTAAATAGTCAACAATAGCAGCCTCATCCACTCCCCTGCCCTGCCCTAGTTTAGCTGCCTCTGCTTTATGTTCCAACCCGAATTTTAAGGCTTTATTAAAATCATCAATAAAACTTTGCTCAACCGGTTTGTTAGATGCCCATACGGCAAATACAAAAGGCAGGTTTGTTAGCTTTTGCCACTCGCCGGCTAGGTCGTATGTATAGGCATGTTTGCCCAGCAAGGGGAAGGTACGGTCGCCAATAATAACGGCTGCGGTTTTGCCTGCTATCTGTTGTTCAAATCCTGTTGAAGCGGGTATGAATTGAGGATTTATATTCCATAGCTCTTTGGCCAACACCTGCACCAGGGTAACTGAGGTACGCGACTGATAATCGAGCATAATGGTTTCTATCTCCTCAAGCGGAACATCGCTTAACAGCAATACTGACTTAACTTCGCCAACGGCACCAATGCAATAATCTGCTATAATATGGTATTCAGGCAACTGGGGTAACAGAGCAACCGGAACAAGTCCGGCATCAACAGTGCCATCTTTAAGCTTTTGCGCACAAACCGATGGTATATCCAAGTCTATAACCATCCTATCATTAAGGAAAGAAGAGTTTTGGATTCCGTAAAGAAATGGCAACGTGTTTAAATAAGATACTACAGAAAACTTAACCTTTTGCAACACTAATTCAATTTATACTTGTCTTTAAAGAACACCTTATAGTTATCAATTGTTTTTTGTTTTTGAATAACAGCAAGGTTATCATTAGTTACAATCACCGCCACATAATCGTTGGCTCCAAGCAATGCCAAAGCCTTTTTGTCACCCTTAATAGCATTAAAATAGGTAGTAGCGTAAGGCTGGTTATTAAACTTGCGTACCAAAATCATTTGGGTAGAATCGTTCAAAAAGCGGCTCTCTATCTTCAAATCCATTAGGCTGAAGAATTCGGTATTAAAGTCTGAAACCAATGTTTTAACCTCATTAACCTTAACCTTTTTATTTGTTAAAATAAGGGCAAAGTTATGGATTGAGTCGGGCGCCATGGTAAACATGGTAAGTGCATCTACATTGGTTTTAGAATTATCGATAAATCCGGCAGAATCTCCCCTTGATTTTTTGATATAATCTAACAGGTATTGCGCATCACCTTTAACGGGGTCTAACGGGTAGTTAGTTACCACATCGCGCAGCGATGCTTCGAATGAGTTAACATCCTGTGTGCGACCTACAGCTAACGCGCGTAGGTAAGCAAACTTAGGGCGGAACTCTTTATCCTTGTATTTAGCCAAAGCCTCATCGCAACGGGTAACAACCTCCCTGTAAAACTGCTTTTTATACAAATCAAAGGTTTCAGAATAAAATTTTTCCAGTTCCTTTTTAGCAATCTCATCAGTTAACGGTGTACCTGGGTTATTAATCAACTTGGCATAATCGCTTGTTGGAAAATCTTTAAGTATTTTGTTTTTATAATAATCAGCTTTTGCAGTATTACCAAGAACACCATACACCCTATATAACTGGTAGTAGGTAGAAAGCTCGTACTTATTGTTGGCAGGGAAACGCAACAGCATTTTCTCAAACATCTCTACAGCCCTTAACTTATCGTCCAATTGCTCTCTGTAAATATTCGCCGCATTGTAATAAGCATCCAGTATCTTGTTGTCAGAGCTATCAAAATCAGCTTGGGTTAATGGCAATACATCGATAATCTTTTTAACATCAGCTTCGCGTTTAAGTTTTTGCATAGCCAGTGTATCGCCACCCGCTGCTTTTAAAAGGCTGTCTAGCGGGTCGGGCTCGTTGGTTGCATTGGTAGGCAAAATACTTTGCTTATTGCTACGGCGCCAGTTATCGGCAAGCGTCCTATCGCCCCAAATACGTTTAAACTCGCCAAAGCCCTGGCTGCGCAATATCTGGTTGGTAAAGTAAAAGCCCTGGCCCTGGGGTGTTGAGGTATTGTTGTTATTATTGTTATTATTAAATACGTTGTTGTTATTAAACGGGTCGTTGCCGCCGCCCTGCGTGTTGTTAGCTTTGGCTTCTCTCTCTAAACGGTCTTTCTCGTCCAAAAACGAATTAATCTTTTTAAGGCGCTCAGCCTCGGGCATTTTAGCCAAGGTTTGTAAGCTGTCTTCCACCTCAATTACATCCAGGTTTCGAATAAGCTCGCTAAGGCTTTTCTTTTTATCCTGTACGCCTTTGTATAGCGGGCTTTCACGGTCAATCAAAACCGATGAACTATCATAATATGCTTTTGCAGGGCGGTATTCCGGGTGAGAAAGGTAAATCTCTCCGATAGCCAGGTACGATGTTCCCTTTTGGGTGTTGTTGCCCTTACTAAACCTTACCGATTTATTATAATCTTTAAGGGCCTGCGTTTCATCATTATCGCGCTGCGCCAATTCGCCCAGAGCATAGTATATCTGATCTAAGTAATCAATATTCTTATCCTCTTTGGCCATTTTCAGCAGGCGCTGGCGTATGCCCTTGCTGGTGCCGCTGCTGCTATCAAAACTACGGGCAAGGTTTAGCTGGGCATTAAAAGCCATATCATAGCTCGGTTGCATTTTCAATACCTCGCCAAACATCTTAGAGGCCTCTTTGTAGTTCTTGTTTTTTTGGTGTATCTGGGCCAGTATGTAAGTATAGCGGGCACGTACCTTTTTAGACTTTGTAAGCTCTATAGCTTTACGTAATGGGGCTATAGCAGCCGAATCATCGCCTTGTTTTAAATGAAAATCAGCCTGCACAGCATAAAACTGGTCTTTCATTTTATTAGGAAACTCAGCCTCATTTTTAATACGGTCTATAACCGATTGCGCCTCGCTAAACATAGCCAGCTCACTGTAGGTGCGGGCAAGGTAAATCATGGCTTCGTGCCTCCAATGCCTGCGCTTTTTCTTGCTTTTGGTATTGGCAACATATTCAAGGTCTTCTAAAGCCGCGTAATAATCCCTTTTATAAAAGCGGGCTTTACCGCGAAGAAGGTAGCAAGCATCTACCCAAGCATTGTACTGTTTACCCTTAATAAGCATAGAGTGCTTAGTAACAACGGTTTCGGCCTTTTTAATAGCCTTATCCATTTGCGGGTAAATAGATTTAGACTGTTCAACCGTGCCAAATTTAAATACAGGCAGCAGGCGGTCGTATTTGTCTATATGGGCTTTTTCTAAGTTGGCAACACCTTCTTTAAACGATTCGCCACCGTTAAAATAGCCGTTAAAGCGCGATGTGGTACCGTGGTATGCGCGGTTTATCCATTTGTTCTTTTTAACAGAACAGGCATAAAACACACCTGTAAGGGTAAAAATCACCAACAGGGCGCGCAGCGTACGGTTATTATATAGTATGATGTTTTTCAATTCTACGGTTCTCTTGCCTGTATGTAACGCAAGATGGGCAAAAATATTGTATTTTGATGAAGTGTGCCTCCCGCATGATATATTTTTCAAAACATAGGGTGTTTATAACGCAATTGGCCTTTTATTTGATTATAGTATAACATAAGTTACTATTGCACTCTTAAATGAAACGCCAAATTAAACGGTTAATACTACTACTTGTTGCACTACAAGGCAACATTTGCTTTGCCCAACCGGGTAAGGTATTGACTGAGTATGTGGTAGTTAATGGCGATACTATACCCGCTGTAGGATATGATCCCTATGTGGTAAAAGGGAAACGCGAGTTTGCCAATAAAAAGAAAGAAGCAGCCTACGACAAACTGGTTTACAGGGTACAAAAGGCATACCCTATTGCCAAAAAGGCAGGTGTTAAGTACCAGAACATACAGGACTCGCTGAAAAATTTGCCTGAGCGCGAGCGTAAAGAGCGGATGAAGAAACTGGAGGACGAACTGTACAAAGAATACGAGCCGCAGATAAAAAAAATGTCGTTGCAAACGGGTAAGATACTACTGAAGCTAATAGACAGGGAAACGGGGCAAAACTCTTACGCTGTTGTAAAAGATTTAAGAGGTAGTTTTAGGGCGGTGTTTTACCAGGGCTTTGCTAAAATGTTTGGTGCCAACCTTAAAACTGAATACGACCCTGATAATGACCAGGAGGATAAAATGATTGAGGAGATTATCGGCAAGATAGATAGAGGCGAAAAATAGAATCAAAATAAGATAATTAGCTAATTAGATAATAAGATAATTACACTCATAAAGTATAAACAATATGGGCCGGCAGCGGTTCTTAATGCACTTATAAGAAATAGCATAGATGATAAATTTTGAACGTTTTACCCTTGAAAACGGCCTGCGGGTGTTGGTACATACCGACAACTCTACCCCAATGGCGGTTATGAATATATTATACGATGTTGGTGCGAGAGACGAGAACCCTGATAAAACAGGCTTTGCCCATTTATTTGAGCACTTGATGTTTGGGGGGTCGGCAAACATACCCGACTATGATGAGCCACTGCAATTGGTAGGTGGCGAGAACAACGCCTTTACATCAAACGATATTACCAACTACTACCTTACACTGCCAACGGCTAACCTTGAAACAGGCTTTTGGTTGGAGAGCGACCGTATGCTGGAACTGGCTTTTTCTAAAAAGAGCCTGGATGTGCAACGCAATGTGGTAATTGAAGAATTTAAACAACGCTACCTTAACCAACCTTATGGCGATGTATGGTTGCTACTCCGCCCTTTGGCATATCAGGTTCACCCGTATAACTGGGCCACCATTGGTAAAGAGATTAAGCATGTGGAAGATGCCACAATGGAAGATGTAAAAGGCTTTTTTTATAAACACTACCGCCCCAACAATGCCATTTTAGTAGTTGCAGGTAATGTTACGGTAGAACAGGTTAAAGAACTGTGCAACAAATGGTTTTTACCTATACCTGCAGGAGATGTTCCGGTTAGGAATTTGCCAAAAGAGCCTGCTCAAACCGAAGCCCGCAAACTAACAGTAGAACGAGCGGTACCTGCCAGCGCCATTTATAAAACATGGCATATACAAGACCGCCTGCACCCCGATTATTATGCTATTGATTTAGCTTCGGATATATTATCAAACGGAAAATCATCGCGCTTATACCAGCGTTTGGTGAAAGAGCAAAAGCTGTTTAGCGATATAAATGCTTACCAGACAGGTGATATTGATGCAGGGTTGTTTGTAGTATCGGGGAGGTTGAATAACGATGTAAAGATGGAAGATGCTGAAAAAGCTATTGACGAGCAACTGGATATTTTAAAGAATGAGATGGTTGAAGAGCGCGAACTTGATAAGCTGAAAAACAAGCTGGAAAGCAATAATGTGTTTGGCGAAATGAGCGTTTTAAATAAAGCCATGAACCTTGCCTATGCCGAATTGCTTGGCGATGCTAACAGGGTGAACACCGAAATGGAAAGCTACCAAAAGGTAACACCAGCCGACATTAAGCGAGTAGCCAACACTGTTTTTACCCCAGAGAATAGCTCGACACTATATTATCACGCAAAAAATTAAAAGCCCCACTCCCTAAATCCCTCTCCCCAAAGGAGAGAGGGACTTAAAATAAATAAGATGGAAATACTTAACCGCAAGCAAGCGCCCGTATATAAAACAATAGAACATATAGAGATACCCGAACCTAAGGTATATACCCTTAAAAACGGCTTACCGCTATATTATATAAACGACGGCACACAGGAAGTTATACGCATAGAACTTTGCTTTAACGCAGGCTATGGGCACGAAAGCATACGTATGCAGGCCAACGCATCGTTCAATCTGCTAAACTCAGGTACGGCTACGCGCACATCTATGCAAATTGCTGAAGACCTGGATTACTATGGGTCGTACCTGGAGTTATCTCCCCAAAAAGAAAATTCATACATAACCTTATATAGCTTAAATAAACACCTAAATAGTGTATTGCCTGTATTTGCCGATGTATTATCAGGGGCTATATACCCTGGTAAAGAAATTGACACCTATAAGCAAAACGCTATACAAAAGCTGAACGTAAATAACCAAAAGGTGAGTAACCGGTCGGCGCGCAAGTTTAACCAGGTAATGTTTGGAGAGAATAACCCATTTGGCTATGCTGAAACCGAAGCTGATTTGCAAGCTATTACCCCCGAGTTGTTACAGGCTTTTTATGTTAACTACATTAAATCAGGCTCGGTAAGTATTATTGTGGCGGGTAAAGTAGGCCCTGAACAACTAGCTGCTATTGACGATTATATTGGCGGAATGCCCTTTACGGAAAAGCCGGTACCTACTATTGTTAGTCTTACCCCTACCCCGGCAACAGAGTTAAGCCACCGTGTAGAAATGGAAGGCACTGTGCAGTGCGCCATACGTGTAGGTAAAATGGCCGTTAACAAACCGCACCCCGATTATCAGGCGTTAAAAATACTTAACACCTTATTGGGCGGTTATTTTGGATCGAGGTTGATGAGCAATATCCGTGAGGATAAAGGTTATACTTATGGCATAGGGTCGTGGATAATATCGCGCCAAGACCTTGGTTATTTTGCGGTATCGACAGAGGTTGGTGCCGATGTATACCAGGATGCCTTGAATGAAATATACTACGAGATTGACCTGTTAACTACCGAACTAATTGAAGAAGATGAGCTGGAAGTGGTGCGTAATTATAAAATGGGCAGCCTGTTGAAAGGATTCGACGGGCCATTTTCTCGCGCTGATAAACTCAGGGGCTTGCTTAACTATGGCCTTGATACCAGCTATTACGATGTATACATTAAGAAGATTTTGACCATAAAGCCTGAAGAACTGCATGATGTAGCTAAGCGCTACCTGCAAGCCGGTTCTTTTTATGATGTTGTAGCCGGAAAAATTTAAACAGCCCATACAGAAACACTTTAGCTTTTGTTTCGTAACAAAGCTCTCTATCTAACACTATGAAGCGCATATACCTGCTCTTTACCTTACTAATAGGCCTACAGGCTTATGCTCAGGATTGCCCCGAGGTGACCAATAAAAAGGCATTGAAGTTGTATGACCAGGCAATTGAAAAATATAAATCGAAAAGTACGTACCGCGATTTGCTTGAGCAGGCCGTAGATGCTGAGCCTGATTTTGCAGTAGCTTACGACTCGTTAGGACGTAGCTGGTACTATATTAATAAGACACTAAACTTTAGCGGCGATAGCTATAAGAAAGCTGACAGATACTTTAGGCAGGCAACAGAAGTTTGTCCTGATGTTGACCCCTTTGCCTATTATGTAATGGGCCGCATGGATATGTGGAATAGCCAGTTTGGAAATGCAGTGGTTAATTTTAAGAAATTCCTTGCTTACGAAAAGCGCAAAGACAAGGAGTTTAAGTTTAACGACCTGGACTTAGACTCTGCCGAGATATTTTTGAAGGAATGTGATTTTTATGAGAACGTTTATAAAAAGCCGGTTCCGTTTAATCCGCTTCCAATACCTAACGTAAGCACGTCTGTTGATGAATACCTGGGCTATTTAACACCCGATAACGAGGTGCTGTACTTTACCCGCCGCACCACAGAAAGCAGCCTTAACAGCCTAACAGGGCCAGTACAAAAAGAGCGCTTTTGCAAAGCTGTGCAACAAACCGACGGTACTTTTGACAAAGGAAAGCCCATGTTATCGCCATTCAACCAGCCGGGGAATAATGAGGGAGGTCCATCATCAACCATAGATAATAATACCCTGTATTTTACCATTTGCAGAGATGAAGCCGGTTACCGCAATTGCGATTTATTCTACACCGTATTTGCCAATAATGAGTGGGGCGATATTACCAAGATGGATGGGGTTAACACGCCCGACTACTGGGAGTCGCAACCATCGGTATCATCAGACGGAAACACCTTATACTTTGCCAGCGACAGGCCTGGTGGGCAAGGTGGTATTGATATATGGAAATCTGTTAAAGATGATGCCGGAAAATGGGGTAAGCCTGTAAATGCAGGGGCTACCATCAACTCTGAACTGGATGACAAATCGCCATTCTTTCATACTGATGGACAGACGTTATACTTTTCATCAGAAGGACATGAAAACATAGGTGGGTTTGATATTTTCCTTTCCAAGCTAGATTCAACTGGAAAGTTTTTAAAACCTAGAAACATTGGGTACCCTATCAATACAGAGAAAGACGATTTAGGGTTTTTCTGCAGTACCGACGGTAAGACCGGTTATTTCTCATCGGACAGGCATAAAGGCGTTGGCGGGTTTGATATTATGGGCTTTGACCTGTATGCAGCCGCAAGGCCAGAGAAGGTCTTGTTTGTGAAAGGAACGTTGAAAGACGATGCCGGCAAGCCTGTTAAAAATGCTACGGTTGAAATTAAGAACATAGACAGCAAGCAAATAACAAAGGTGCAGGTTGATACAGCTACCGGGCGCTATGTTACAGCCGTTGCCTTAAAAAGCGATTATATACTAACCGTAAAACAACCTGGCACGGCGTTTACATCGCAATTTTTCTCTAAAAACGATACTGCAACCGCCAAGCCACGCAAGGTAGATTTAGAGGTTACCCCTGTTAAAACAGGCAAGGCGTATACGCTGAACAACATTAACTTTGCTACCAATTCGGCAGAGCTTAATGGCCAGTCAAAACTGGTGATAGATGAGTTTGGAACCTTCCTTAAAGAGAACCCTAAAATAAAGGTTGCCATACACGGGCATACCGATGATGTAGGGAACGATGGGGCTAACCTTACCCTTTCTGAAAGCAGGGCCAAATCGGTATACGATTACCTAATAAGTCAGGGATTGGGAGCCGACAGGCTATCGTTTAAAGGCTTTGGCGAGACCAAACCACTAGTACCAAATACATCAGAAAGCAACCGAGGCAAAAACCGCCGGACGGAGTTCGTTATTGTGGCTAAGTAGGTTGTTGCTTGTTCCTTTTTTCTTGATAAAAAAGGAACCAAAAAATCAAGGCTAAAAAGTATCAGCCACAAGCTATATAAAACAAAAATCCCCTCCTGTTTCCAGAAAGGGATTCTTTAATATGGTTAAGCGTAGTACTAAGCTGTAACTGTAGCAACACCTGACATGTTACCCAATTTTTCTTTAATACGTGCTT
>JAIXUZ010000031.1 GCA_027483285.1 Bacteroidota bacterium | reverse complement strand
GCAAGTTTTTTTACTTTTTTAGCGTTTATTTTGCCCTCGGCAGTGGGTATAGGGTCGCCGTGGGGGTCGTATTCGGGGTTGCCTAAAAAGTTGTCGAGGCGGTCTACCAGTTCGTCAGAGTTTATATGCTCCAGTTCTTCAGCAATGGGGTGAATTTCGTCCCAGCCAAAGCCCAGTTTTTCTACCAGAAACACCTCCCACAGGCGGTGCTTGCGAATGGTTTTTAAGGCAATTTTTTCGCCCAGCTTGGTAAGCGATATATGTTGGTATTTCTCGTAGTTAATGTATTTTTTCTCGGCCAGCTTTTTAAGCATATCGCTAACAGACGATGGCTTGGTCGAGACCCTGTCGGCAATGTCTTTGGTGGTAACAATTTCGTTACGCTCTGCCAGCTTATATATGGCCTTAATGTAATTTTCTTCAGCAACTGTTAGCATACAATACTATTGTACAGCAAAGCTATAATAAAGTTACTAATGGCAAATAACGAATTGGATAATAGACGAATTAGTAAATGTGCTGCAACCTATTAACAGATGTGACCGTTTTTAAGCTACCTTATTAATATTACTAAACTAATATTCAACCTGTTAAAATTAGGCATGACTAATTTTATTTTTTTGCGAAACTAAACTATATTTGCAGTGTTAAAGTATGAAATGATTAGGCTGCTGACACTTTTATTTGTTTTGTTATATGCAATGGTTGCGCAGGCGCAAAACATTGCATTGCATGGGCGCATCGTATCAGGTGGCAATGCGGTGCCTTTCGCGTCTGTGGCTATTAGCGGCACAGCTAATGGCAATGTGAGCAGTGCAAAGGGTGATTTTACGTTAACCGCAACCCCGGGCAATTATACTATGGTAGTTTCGGCTATGGGGTATTTAAGAAAAGAGGTAACTATTAGTATAGGCGCAACAGTGCCCGACACGCTGGTAATAGAACTTGAGGTGTTTGCCAACCCACTAAACGAGGTTGTAGTATCGGGTACCTTGTCTGAGGTTACACGGTCTGAAAGCCCTGTGGTGGTAGAGAGTTTTGGGACTGCATTTTTCCGCCATACCTCATCGCCTACGTTGTATGATGCTATGCAGATGATAAACGGTGTGCAGCCGCAAATGGCCTGTAATGTTTGCCAAACCGCCGACATACACATTAACGGTATGGAGGGTGCTTACACGCTGGTAACTATAGACGGGATGCCCATTGTTAGCGGGTTATCGTCGGTTTACGGGCAAATAGGTATTCCTTCATCATTAATAGAGCGGGTAGAGGTTGTAAAAGGGCCATCGTCTACATTGTACGGCTCTGAAGCTGTTGGTGGGCTTATAAATATCATTACTAAAAACCCGGCTACGGCACCAAAGGTTATGGCCGATTTTTCAGCTACATCGTATGGCGAATTTAATACCGATGTGGCTGTGGCATACAAGCGTAAAAAGGTGGCAGGCATTACCAGCATTAACTACTTCAACTATAAACTGCCAACAGACCGTAATGGCGATAATTTTATGGATGTTACCCTTCAAGACCGAATATCTGCCTTTACCAAACTGGCATTTACAAACAAATACGGGCAGCCATGGGGTATAGCGGCGCGCATTATTTACGAAGACAGGCTGGGAGGGGAGATGGACTACAAACCCGAACACCGTGGCGGTGATATTAAGTATGCAGAGAGTATATACACCAACCGCTACGAGCTTATTGGCAACTACCGCCTGCCCAGCGAAAAGCATAATATAAGCCTGCAATACTCTTATAACTACCACAGGCAAAACTCTTACTACGGCACTACCTTTTTTAAGGGTGGGCAACATACTGCATTTACCCAGCTTATATGGCAAAAAAACATTGGTGCAAACCATAAAATTGTAAGCGGATTGGCCTACCGCTATGTATGGTATATAGATAATACCCCTGCTACGCGCGGCTTTGGGACCGACAGCCTACGCCAGCTGCCCTTTATTACCCACCAGCCTGCATTGTTTATACAGGATGAATATGGTATAACTGATAAAATAAAACTACTGGCGGGCCTGCGCTTTGAATATAACGCAAGCCACGGGCCTATTTTTGCCCCACGCCTAAACGCTAAATTTAACATAGGTCAAAACGGGGCTTTACGCGTAGGTGTTGGCAATGGGTTTAGAGTGGTGAATATTTTTACAGAAGACCATGCGGCGCTTAGCGGGTCGCGTAAGATTGTAATTACCGAGGAATTAAAGCCTGAACGGTCGTGGAACGGGAATGTTAACTACAGCAATATGGTGGTATTTAACAAAGGCTTTGTAAACTTTGACGGGGGTATTTTTTATACTGTGTTTAGCAACAAAATAGTAGCCGATTATTTTGTAAACCCTAATGCTATTTATTATGAAAACCTCAGGGGGTATGGCATATCGCGCGGGGTATCGGCTAATGTAGAGTTTAGCCATACATCGGGTTTAAAGGCCCGCATTGGCGCTACGTTTATGGAGGTTTACCAAATGGAAGAAGACAGCTTGGGGCAGCTACAAAAAACACCGCAGGTGCATGCCCCCATAATGCAGGGGGTATTTTCTGTAAGCTATACCATAAAGCCGATAAAGTTGCTAGTAGATTATTCAGGACAGGTATTTAGCCCCATGTATTTGCCCGTGTTGCCGAACGACTACAGGCCTTTACAATCGCCCTGGTTTACATTGCAAAACCTGCAAGTATCGCGTAAGTTTGCCAAAGGCCGTATAGAGCTGTATGCGGGCTGTAAAAACCTGTTTAACTTTATGCCTAAAGACCCGCTAATGCGGCCTTTTGACCCCTTTGATAAGCAGGTTCAGTTTGATAGTAATGGCAATGCTGTTGCCAGTGCAAATAACCCGCAGGGCTATACTTTTGATACTACATACGGGTATGCATCGATGCAGGGGCGGAGGTATTATGCGGGTATACGATATGAGTTGCCGCGCTAAAAGGGGTTTTTAATTCATAATGCAGAATTCATAATTCAAAATGCTGGCTGCGATACTAATTATGCAATATGCACTTTGAATTAACCTGCATTCACATCTAACACATAATGCCCAAGGATTTCTTCCATCTCTAGGTCGATGATGATGGTGACAAATACGCTCTCTTCGTTGGTGGGGAGTAGGATATGGTCGTAGGTATCGTCGTTGTTCCGGCTTAGCATCTCCACCACCTGGTTTTCAAATACATAGCGGGGTACTACACCGGCCTCGGCCAGTTCTTTAACATATTCCCAAATATTGGTTGCGGGGTAGTCGTTTTCCGTGCCTTCCACATCGCTCATATCACGCATGCGGGCGGTGCGTGTAGCCATGTATTGCTCGGTTGTAAGTTCGTTAATCATAAGTGGTGAAAGGTAATGCATAATTCAGAATTCAAAATGCACAATTATTAACGATAACTAATTATGAATTTTGCATTCTGCATTAAATAGCAGATTAGCCTTTTGGCTAACCTGCTATTTACTATCTTCGCACCAAATTTAAAAACACCCCAATGAGTTCTATTGCAAGTATAGCCGCCCGCCAGATACTCGACTCGCGTGGCAACCCTACCATTGAAGTTGATGTGTTAACCACCGGTGGCGCTTTGGGCCGTGCAGCTGTTCCTTCGGGGGCATCTACAGGCAAACACGAGGCGGTTGAACTTCGCGATGGCGACAAAAAGAACTACCTGGGCAAAAGCGTGCTAAACGCGGTAAACAACGTTAACCAAACCCTTAACCAGGAGTTACAGGGCCAGTATATATTCGACCAGGCCATTATCGACAGGATGATGATTGACCTGGATGGTACCGAAAACAAATCGAACCTGGGTGCTAATGCTATTTTAGGTGTATCGCTGGCGGTGGCAAAAGCCGCTGCTAACGAGGCCGGTATCCCATTCTTTCGCTATGTGGGTGGTGTAAACTCTACCCTGCTGCCATTGCCTATGATGAACATCCTTAACGGAGGTTCGCATGCTGATAATGGTATCGACTTTCAGGAGTTTATGATTATGCCAGCCAAGGCTGAGAACTTCTCAGAATCGCTGCGCATGGGTACAGAGGTGTTCCACCACCTGAAGAACGTATTGAAAGAGAAAGGCCTTTCTACCAACGTTGGCGATGAAGGCGGTTTTGCCCCCAACCTTAAAAGCAACGAAGAAGCCCTGCAAACTGTAATGATGGCTATTGAAAAGGCTGGTTACCGCCCGGGCGAAGATATATTTATTGCTATGGATGCCGCGGCTTCTGAGTTCTATAACGAGGAAGAAGGGGTGTACCACTTCAAGAAATCGACCGGCGATAAGCTGACATCAGCAGAGATGGTGAGTTTTTGGAAAGGCTGGACAGAGAAATACCCTATTGTATCTATTGAAGATGGTTTGTTTGAGGACGATTGGGATGGCTGGAAACAGCTTACCGCTACCCTTGGTGATAAGATACAGCTGGTGGGCGACGATTTATTCGTAACCAACACCAAGCGCCTGCAAAGGGGCATTATTGAGCGTTCTGCCAACTCTATCCTTGTTAAGGTAAACCAGATTGGTACACTTACCGAAACGGTACACGCTATTGAAATGGCTAAGAACAATGCCTTTACATCGGTAATGAGCCACCGCAGCGGTGAGACCGAAGACGTAACCATTGCCGACCTTGCTGTTGGCCTTGCTTGTGGGCAGATTAAAACCGGCTCGGCATCGCGCTCAGACAGGATTGCAAAATACAACCAGCTATTGCGTATAGAAGAACTACTAGGTGAAGGAGCCCGTTTTACCGGCCTTAACCTTAAATGCATTGCAAACCGATAGAACCCTCTAAAAGTAGCAATAACAAAGTCCTGCCCTTGTGGCGGGACTTTTGCTTTTATACAAGTCCCCCTCCTCCTTTAGGAGAGAGGGATTTAGGGGGTGAGGGGAATTACGGCTGTATTTTTACTTTTATATCCTCCTGTAACCCTTGGTGGGCATGCTATACAGTCCCCTGTCAAAGAACAGATACCTCCCCTATATAGGGCACAAAAAAATCCCTTATGATTGCTCAGAAGGGATTTCCTTTTGTGGTTTTAACCAATATTATACGCCGGCTAGTATTTTAGCGCGGCTAATGTGTTTTTCAATCTCCTGGCCTTCGCGGCTTAGCGAGTAGTTGTCGCGCAAGCGCTCATAAAGCTCAAGGGCGCCTTTGTAGTCTTTCTTGTCTTCTAACGCACCGGCAGCTTTCATAAGAAAGATAGGGGCGGTAAAGTCGTTATCGCTTTTGTCGGCAGCTTTTTTGTATAATTCAATAGCTTCATCAACATCGCCTTTTTCCATATGGGCGTCGCCTTGCAGGCCAATGTTTTGGGCATCAACAAATAAGTCGCCGCTGTTGCTATAGTCGTCTAGTTGGGCAAGCGCATCATCAAACTTACCTTGGTTTAGGTAGCAAATGCCTGCGCAATGTTTAGCCAGGTTGGCAGCATCGGTGCCGCTGTACTCATCTATAATAGCTAAAAAGCCTTTGCTAACGCTGTCGCCGTTAAGGGCCAGGTTAAAAGAGTCCTTTTCAAGGTAATATTGAGCCTGGAACATTTCACTCTGGGCCTGCTCTTCGCGAGGGGCTGCATATAGTTTTGTATAAGCAAAAAATCCGCCTACAATAACAACCACAGCACCAACAATAATAGCGATAGCCATTTTGTTTTTCTCAAAAAAATGCTCGGCGTTGCCTAGTTGTTTAGCTACATCTATTGAGCCTTCGTCTTCCTTTACAGTCTTCTTAGCCATATTAAGGTTTAAAATTAGCGTGCAAAGATAGTGGTTTTATGGTTTTATGCAACTTATACCGCATTTTATGTAATTTAGGCAGATTCAGCATCTTGCATTATATGAGAAAAAACTTGCTTATTGTCCTTTCTACTGTATTGGTTTACCGCATTGTTGCAGCCTATTTTGCTGCCGTGCCGCTTAAAGAAACCGAAACCATAAAAGGCCTTGTTTATAGCGACCCAGAGAACGGCACCGGAGTGGTAAAGAAACTAAAATATGTAATGCTCGAAAAGTTTACTACAGATACACAGGTAGAGCAGTTTTACAGTGTATCAGAACTTCCGGCAGGCATATATGCCGATTTGGGAGGCGATTATTATAACCATACCATAAACCTGCTGGGCCCAAAAGATGAGCATCCGAAGCCGCGGGCTATGGGTGGTGGTTCACTTTTAACACGGCCAGACGAACCCCCTGTTATATCAGGGTCAAGCTTAATTCCCCAACGCAAGGCCATTGGCATGTACAGAGCCGATAACCAATGGGTATTAATTATAGAGGATGGAGATGCTACCAACCTGCATTATTACCTGCTAGACGCCAGCCCCCACTATCTGTATTACCGCGAAGATATCGACCTAAGCCTAAAAATACCCGTTGGCAGCAAATGGACCCTCGACAGTGTTAGGACAGCTTTTCAAAATGAGAAACTACCTGTGCCCGAACCTGAATAACAACTACCAATTACCGTCAACTAAAACTCCCTGTTAAAATCAAACTGCTCCAGGTAATCGGCTACGCGGCGTACAAACTGGCCGCCAAGCGCCCCGTTTACCACGCGGTGGTCGTAGCTGTGCGATAGGAACATCATGTGGCGAATAGCAATAGCATCGCCCGTTGGGGTTTCAATCACCGCCGGCTTTTTGCGCACCGCACCTACCGCCATAATGGCTACCTGGGGTTGGTTGATAATGGGTGTACCCATTACATTGCCAAAGCTGCCCACGTTAGTCAGCGTGTAGGTTCCGCCCGAAATATCATCAGGTGTAAGCTTGTTGTTGCGGGCACGGTTAGCCAAATCGTTAACGGCTTTGGTAATGCCCACAAGGTTCATACGGTCAACATTTTTTATAACCGGCACAATAAGGTTACCGTTTGGCAGGGCTGTAGCCATACCAATGTTTATGTTTTTGCGAATGATGATGTTAGTACCATCTACCGATATGTTAATCATTGGGAAGTCTTTAATAGCCTTACAAACCGCCTCAATAAAAATAGGGGTAAAGGTTATTTTCTCGCCTTCGCGTTTTTCAAACTCCTTTTTAATCCTGTCGCGCCATAGCACAATGTTGGTCACGTCGGCCTCTACAAACGATGTAACGTGTGGCGAAACGTGCTTGCTCATCACCATATGCTCGGCAATAAGCTTGCCCATACGGTCCATCTCAATAATCTCGTCACCGCCCTGTAGCGATACTGCCGGGGCCTGTATCTGTACCGCAGGCTGCGCCTGTGGCTTGCTTTGTGGCACAGGTTGCGCTTGCGGTTTAGCTGCCGGGGTAACGTTTTTACCACGGTTAGGCAGGTAGGCCATAATATCATCTTTGGTCACACGGCCGTCCTTGCCCGTTCCGGCAATAGTCTCCAGCTCGTCTATCCCAATATTCTCTTGCTTGGCAATGCTTTTTACCAGCGGCGAGTAAAAACGTCCGCTTGGCGAGTCGCCCACCTCGGCCACAACGGCAGGGGCAGCCACTTCAGCAGCCGTGCTAACGGTAGCCTCCACAGCGGCAACGGCAGGGGCAGCAGCCACTTCGGCCACGGCACCACCTTCGCCTGCGGTATTAATCACTGCAATGGTAGAACCCACCTGTATCACATCGCCATCGTTAAACAGCTTTTTACCTAAAATTCCAGCCACCGGCGATGGTATCTCCGAGTCTACCTTATCGGTAGCAATCTCCAACACAGGCTCATCCAGCTCAATACTGTCGCCCTCATTTTTCAACCATTTAATAATAGTCGCCTCGTGTACACTCTCGCCCATTTTGGGCATTGTTAAATTAAACTGAGCCATAAATACTGCGTCGTTTTAAGGCGCAAAGGTAATAATTAGTTTCTTAGTAGCAGGTTGCCGATAATAGGTTCCCGGTTTTCATTTTTTTATTTCGTGTCTTCGAAGGTAAAGCTTTCCTTTTGGCGCTTTTCACTAAAATTAATCGATTGTGGCTTATGAAGGTTTTCCTCTTTTAGACCCGCTATGGCATTTTTTCATTAAAGAAGGGCTCGATAGCAGTCGGGTGGGGTAAAAGAATTTTATTAGTTTTGCTAAAACTCTATCAGCTACAAGCTATCAGCTATGCATGAGAAGCAAAAGCAACCATACCGACTTTTTTAAAGACGTTTACGAAGTGGCTAAACTGGTGCCCTATGGACGTGTGACAAGCTATGGCGCTATTGCCGAATACCTGGGTATGAAAAGCGGCGCACGCATGGTGGGCTGGGCTATGAATGGGGTAAACACGCAACAGGACAAAGAGGTGCCTGCTCACCGCGTAGTAAATAGCAAAGGGCTGCTTACGGGCAAGGTGCATTTTGGTGGAAACAGGATGCAGGAACTTTTGGAAGCGGAAGGCATCGCCATAAAAAACGACCAGGTACAAAACTTTACCCAAGTGTTTTGGGACCCTGCCAAAGAGCTTGAATTGTAGCTAGTTGATTATTATTAAAGTCCTACAAGCTATTTAGCCGGCAAAATAGTACTCTTCACCTCGCCAAAACCAACACGTTTATCGTTGTGTACAGCATAGGCACGCATGGTAATGGTATCACCATCCTGAATAAATTTACGCTCGGTGCCGTCGTTTAACGTTAGCGGGTTTTTACCGCCCCAGCTAAGTTCCAGCATAGACCCAAACGATGTTTGCTCCGGGCCGCTAATAGTACCCGATGCCATCATATCACCCACACGCACATTGCAACCGTTTACGGTATGGTGCGCCAGTTGCTGCTCCATAGTCCAGTACATGTATTTGTAGTTAGACTGGCTAATGGTATTATCGGTTCCGTTGGGGGGAGTAAGTATCACCTCCAGGTTAATGTCGATGTTCTTTTCGCCCTGGTATTCAAGGTAGGGGAG
>JAIXUZ010000433.1 GCA_027483285.1 Bacteroidota bacterium | reverse complement strand
TCTACTACATCGCCAGGTGTAATGTTTATGAACTACATGGACTACACCGATGATGGATGTATGAATATGTTTACCAACGGACAAAAAACACGTATGCTGGCTGCCCTAAACGGCCCACGCGCTGCTTTGCTTAACTCTACTGCTTGTGGTGGAAGTGTAGAGCCTCCGCTAACAAGCTGCGATACTCTGTCTAATATATCGGGTACAGATAACCTTGTAGTATATCTTGCACAGGATAATGGCCAGCCTGCAGGTTACATTAGCGGCACTAACACCTACAATGATAACGCCAAGGCTGATAAATTCAGCACTACAACAGGCTTGAAAGTTACCGGTGGTTTATTCTTGTTTGGTCGCGCTTACACAACCAACAACACCCGTAAGGTTACTGCTGCCGTTTGGGATGCTACTGGTACATCGGGGGCGCCTGGTACCGAACTTGCCAATAAAGACATATTGATTAACAGCATTACCGAAGGAAGCATAACGGCCGTTTCATTTACTAATACCCCAACCGTACCAACAGCATTCTACATGGGTATCCGTTGGACTGGCCTTGCCGCTACCGACTCTGTTGCATTATATACTAACAGCGATGGAGAAAGCACCCCTAACACCGCTTGGGAACGTTGGAGCGATAACACATGGTATGCTTACGATGATGCAGACTCATGGGGCTTAAGCGTATCGCACGCTATATTCCCAATACTTTGCCCAACCGTGCAAGGTGTTGAAGAAACTCAGTGGGAAGGTGTATCGGTATTCCCTAACCCAACCGATGGCAACATCAATGTATACTTAAAACTTAAGTCGAATGATGATGTGTTTATCCGTGTGTTTAACCCTGTTGGCCAGTTAATAACCAGCCAAACCAGCAACAATACCAGCGGAGGCACTTACAACTTCGACCTTAACAGCCAGGCTCCGGGCTTATACTTTGTAGAGGTAAATGCCGGTACAATGACTAAAACATTCAAAATTTTAGTAGCCAGGTAATATTCTCTGAAAACGATGTTTATAAAAATGCCCCTGCTACAGGGGCATTTTTTTTGCCTGTTATTTTAAATACAGTACTTTGGTTGTGCTGTTAAGCAACATGTTAAAGCCCTTAAAACATATAGCTTTTTATGCCCTTGTTGGGTTGCTGTTTTTTAACACAGTAGGTGGCTTTGCGTTGTTAAAATGGCAAGAGCACAGCATAGAAGAGCGCTTTGAAGAAGCCCTAAAATCAGGCAAGATTGAAAGCGCCAAAACCATTACATTCACTACTGCCGACCTTTTATATGCGCATTGGGAAAACGACCATGAGATAGAATTTAATGGAAAGTATTACGACCTGATAGTAAAAAGCCAAAAGGCTGATGGCACTGTGGTATACGAGTTTATTGCCGATGAGGACGAAACAGAGCTCTATGATAAATACAAAGGCCTGTTTAAAGATAATAAGTCAAAGAACGCGCCTGCGTTTGCAGGCTTTGCATTTTACTTTGCCCCAAACAGTACCATTCCCTATTCAATAAGCCTGTTGCAGTGTATTAATACGCCCTGTAAAAATGCAATAGGGCAGAGCCATTTACAGCTTCCCTATTCTCCCCCAAAAGCATAACAGTTTCTCTTTTTTATTAAGAAGGCTATCGCCTTCTTAATCATTAATAATTAACGAAAAGAAGCCGTTATGTCAAAAAAATATTTGCTGTTGCTGGCAACTGTATTGCTATGTACAACAGTCAATGCGCAATTGTCAACCATTAAGGTATATGATAATGCAACCCTGCAGCCCTTAACTGGAGCACTGGTGTTTTATAAGAGTACCAATGGCGACTCTTTATGGGTAAACCCCACCGATTTTGATATTGCCCAATACCCAAATTACCTGCTGAAATATCCTGCAACCAATGCCACGGGAGAAGCATCTGTTAGTCAGTATGTATATGCATCAGATACGGTATTTATTGCCATGCCGGGCTATGCCTTTTATAAGTCTACCTATGGCAGTATTGTTGCAGCGGGCAATAAGGTATATTTAGGTATTAAAGCCTATACTCTGGGCGATGTGGTAGTAGCTGCTAACCGTTTTGAAGAAGGGCGCGATTATGTTCCACAGTTAACCCAGGTCATATCATCAAAAACTATAGCTTTTCAAAGCCAGCAAACTACTGCCGATATCTTGCAGCAAAGCGGTAATGTATTGGTGCAGAAAAGTCAACAGGGAGGAGGTAGCCCCTCTATCAGGGGTTTCGAGGCCAGCCGTGTACTGGCGGTGGTAGACGGTGTCCGTATGAACAATGCTATTTTCCGTGCCGGTCACTTACAAAATGTATTACGTATAGACAACAGTATGCTAGACCATGTCGAACTTGTTTTTGGCCCCGGCTCTACCGTTTATGGGTCAGATGCATTGGGGGGAGTTATGCATTTTTACACCAAAGACCCTGTTTTTTCTACTACCGATAAACCTGTAGTAAAAGGTGGCGCATTTGCTCGCTACTCAACCGCCAACAATGAGGTTACGGGCCATGTTGATTTTAACATAGGTCTCAAAAAAGGGGGCTTCTTAACCGGCTTTACCTACTCTAAGTTTGGCGATTTGCGTCAGGGTGGCCAGGGCTACGACTCGCTAACATCGGTATGGAAGCGCAATGTATATGCCGACCGTATAAATGGTGTTGATACAGTAATGGCCAACAACGACCCCAACAAACAAATAAGTACCGGCTATAGTCAATACGACATTATCCAAAAAGTGCTTTTCCGCCCAAACCAAAACTACCTGCATACCTTAAATTTTCAGTTTTCTAACACTGGTAATGTGCCCCGCTACGACAGGCTTACCGAGCTTGACGTTAATGGCGTGCCCAAAAGCAGCGAGTGGTATTACGGCCCCGAGCAGCGCATGCTCATTGCCTATAAGCTAGACCTTTTTAAAGCCAACAAAGCCTTTGATAAAGGCCGCTTGGTGCTGGCTTTTCAGGATATTAAAGAAAGCCGCCATAACCGCAACTTTGGTGCCCCCAACCGTACCGACCGTAACGAGGCTGTAAAGGTATATTCCCTAAACCTTGATTACGAAAAGAAGCTGGGCAGCAGCAATACCCTGCGATATGGGGTAGAGGGCACGTTTAACAACGTAAAGTCTACCGCCAGGCGCGTAAACGTAAACACCGGGGCTGAGAGTGCGCAAAGCACCCGTTACCCCGATGGTGGCAGCCAGTTTTTCACCGCCGCCGTTTATGCCACTCATAGCTGGAAAATTAGCAACAAGCTGATATTGAGCGATGGTCTGCGCTTTAGTTATGTGGGCTTACGTGCTAAGTTTATTGATACCACCTTTTACCCCTTTCCTTTTACCGAAGCCACTCAAAATAACACTGCCCTTAGCGGCAATATAGGTCTGGTATATTTACCTGGTTCGGGCTTCCGTATTGCTGCATTGGCCTCTACGGGTTTCCGTGCACCCAATGTGGACGACTTGACGAAGATATTCGACTCTGCCCCCGGAACAGTGGTATTGCCTAACCCTGATTTAAAACCGGAAAAGACTGTAAATGCCGAGTTGACTATTTCTAAAACCTTTAGCAAAGGGTTTACTATAGAGGCTAACGGCTACTATACATGGATGCGCAACCAGCTATCGGTTGGGCCATCAACCTTCAACGGGCAAGATTCAATTTTGTACGATGGAACCCTAAGCGCGGTGCGCACTATTCAAAACAACAATAGGGCCTTTATTTACGGTGGCTATTTTGCCGTGCGTGGCGATATTACCAGCTACCTGGCAGCATCGGCCGCTATTAACTATACCTATGGCAGGGTAAACCTAAAAGATGCTGCCGCTCCGCTAGACCATGTAGCCCCGCTGTTTGGACGCGTAGGCATAATGCTTAACCTGAAAAAATTTCAGGCAGAGGCTTATACCCTTTTTAACGGAAAGAAAAAGCTGGAATACTACAGCAGCAGCGGCGAAGATAACCTACAGTACGCTACCGCCGACGGTATGCCCGCATGGTACACCCTTAACCTGCGCGCAGCCTACCAGTTTAATAAAACCCTGCAACTGCAAGCGGCGCTGGAGAATATACTAGACCGCAACTACCGTGTATTTGCATCGGGCATTAGTGCCCCCGGCCGTAATTTAATGCTTACCCTGCGCTGCAATTTTTAGGCGCGACACTATTAGGATGAAAATAGAAAAATCCCTCAAGGTAGATACCAAGAGGGATTTGTATTAAAATTTAAAGCAGCTTAATATGCTGATAAATTAAT
>JAIXUZ010000083.1 GCA_027483285.1 Bacteroidota bacterium | reverse complement strand
GACTGGGTGCATATAGAGGGCTTATGGATTTGGGACCGTGGCCACCCGCCTGCCGAGGCTGAGATTCATCCCATGCGCTTTTTAGCCATACAACGTGCATTACCTGCCAAAACAGCTATTGATGGGCCGTATGCTACTTTGGTGGATATATATGCCAGCGGGAATGGCGGTGCTTTTTACAATAACCTGCCCGGCCAGCCGGCTTTTGTAAACCGTATTAAAATGGCGGGGCGCACCTATAATTTTACAGTTAAAAACACGCTGCCTAAACCATCGGCTAATGCAAAACTATTGGCAAGGTTAGAAAAGGCGCAAGGAAACTCTTATACCGGTAATGTAAACTTAGCTATAGACCAAGCCGCGGGCTTGTGCAATGTATCTATCCCCTGGACTGATGCCGATACTGCTACGCTGGCTTATTCGTTGTATTTGTATTGGGATGAAGGCACAGGTACAACCGATGGTGCGGTAAACAGGGTGAAAGTACATGTAAAAAAGCTAAAGATAAAAAAGCGCAAAGAATTCTTAACACCATCAGAGTTTAGGGTGTTTATGGATGTAGGCGGCAACTGGCTTTTCTTGAACGATTTGTTCGGAACTAAAAAAGATGTGCTGGATAAAGGATTGGGCAAAACCTACCGCCGCAACTTTAAAATTGACGAAGATTTTTACATAAACGTGCCTGTGGGCAAAGACTTCAGGATATACGTAACCGGTTGGGAAGCCGACGGTATGGACCTGTCATTCGGGCATATAGTAGACGACCACTCGCCTTGCAATGCCGATACCAAACAAATGTTGCACAAAAGCGATAAGCTGAATTTGAAACAAGTAGCCCTGCACGGGTGTTTAGATGATCACTTTGGCGATGCTGCTGCATGGCATAAAGCGGAGGGTATTACTACCGCGCAAAAGTTTGAGTTGCTGCCGCAAGAGGGTGTAAATATTGATGTTTGCCCTTGCAGCAAGTTTAAAATGGAAAATGGGTTTAAATTGTATTACACCATTGAGAAGGTAAATTGAGGAACCTGCTTTCCATACTACTGGTGTGTTGTTTTATAACAATAGGCGCGGCGCAAACAGGCCCTGTGCAATATTTTTATGATAGCAGCAAGCTGCTTAGCGAGGGCAACCTGGTTAACGGAAAGCCTGATGGGTATTGGAAATCGTACCACGAAAGCGGTAAGCTAAAATCAGAAGGAAACAGGCTTAACTTTCAGTTAGACAGCACGTGGAAATTTTATAACGATAAGGGCATTATCACCAGTGCTATAACCTATAAAAATGGTAAGAAAAACGGCCTGCGCAGCATGTACGATGAGTTGGGTGCTGTAGAATATAGCGAAACTTTTGTTGATGACATTCGCAATGGGTATACGTATAGCTACTATCCCAACGGAAAGATAAAAACCAAAACATGGTTTGATAAAGGCCGCGAAGATGGCTGGGCCTATGAGTTTGAGCAGGACAGTACCATCATTACCCGCATGCAATACAAAAGTGGTTTCTTATCGTTTCAAGAGAAGATAAACCGCAAAGATAAAAGCGGCATGCGTCAGGGCGAGTGGCGCACCATTTACCCCGACGGGAAAATACAAACGGAAGTAACCTACCGCGATGATAAAAAGAACGGCTACTACCGCGAATATTATCCTAACGGAAGCGCCAAGCTGGTGATACTGTATAAAGATGATGCGATAGTAACCAACAATACAGAAAGCACTGCTAAGTTTGATAGCAAAGTAACCTATGATAGACCCACCCGCACCTGGAACAAAGGCACGTACCTTGATGGCAGGCCCATAGGGTTGCATGTGGAGTATACCGATACATCAAAAAAATATTCATCAAAACTGTTTGATAACGGCGTATTGTCTGGCGAGGGGATGAGCGATAGCCTCGGCCCATTGCAGGGTTTTTGGAAAGAGTTTTACCCTACGGGCGAATTGCGTGGCGAAGGAAATTATACGGATAGCAAACGTACAGGCGTGTGGAAGTTTTACTTCCCATCGGCTAAGTTGGAACAAACAGGCAGTTATAAAAACGGTAAGCCCAACGGCCAGTGGAAATGGTTTTACGAAGATGGCACCTTGCGGCGCGAAGAAGGCTATATAAATGGTTTGGAAGATGGTTTTTCTACCGAGTATTCTGATACCAATACCGTTATTGCTAAAGGCGATTATGTAATGGGCTACAAACAGGGCGTGTGGCTGGAATACAGCGGCGATGTGAAGATGGAGGGCGAGTATAACGATGGCGAACAAAACAGCGTGTGGAAACACTACTACCCAACGGGCGAACTGGCTTTTGAAGGTAAGTATGCCAATGGCCAGCCAGAGGGAAAGCATACCTGGTATTTTAAAAACGGAAAGGTGAAAGAGGAGGGGAGTTACATATCGGGTAAGCGGAATGGCTTATGGCGCAAGTATAACACAGATGGTACGGTGTATATGTATACCGACTATGAATATGGTATTGAAGTAAAATTTGACGGGGTAAAGGTGAAACCAGAAACCCTGCCCGGAGATATAGTAGATTAATGGAGGGAAAACGATGTTTGATTATTGCCAACGGAGAGGCATGCTCGCTAGGGTTGACAAGAGGGCTATTGCGCGACAAACCTTTTGTTATTGCGTTAGATGGGTCGCTGCTGCGGGTGTTGGAACAACTGATACATGTTGATGTATTGCTGGGCGATTTTGACCGCTTTGATATTAATGAAGCGAAAGAGTTGTTGCCCAATTCGGAGGTTATATATGCCCCCGACCAGGAAAAAACAGACCTTGATAAAGGCATAGAACTGGCCATTGCCCGCGGGTATAAAAACATAGATATTATTTGGGCCACCGGCTGGCGTGCCGACCATACCATTACCAACATTACCAACATGGTGCGCTACGCATCGCAGGCGCATTTAACCATGTACGATGATTACTCGGTGATATACCCAATTGGCAAAGGCTTCCGTAAATTTTATACTGCCGGCACCATCATATCGCTAATACCGGTAGGCACGGTAAAAGGCATCATCACCAGCAACTTAAAATTCCCTTTGATACATGAAGATTTGGTATTGGGCCACCGTGCCGGCACCAGCAACGAGGCGGTAAAAGATGGCTTTGTAGAAATTACTTATACCTATGGCCAAATGCTGATAATGGAGTGCAAGGATAAAGAGTAAGATTACCTCAATCCATCCCACTTACAAAACGGGGGTACACAACTAACTTTGTTCTGCACGCAATAACTAAACCCATACGTTTTATAAATACTGTACCAATAATAAAAATACTGCTTAATTATATCCGCCTCTTTCTTCTTTAGCTCTGCTATAGCAGAGTTGTCTTTTCCATGATTAACACTATACGTCTTACCATTCATTCTAATACTATCAGTTAGTGAATTACTAATGTCGGCATACCAGCTGCCGTTTAAAAGTAAGTCTTGCTTTTGCCACAAGGTGGTATCATTCAGCACATATCCATCCAGTTTATTAAGTAGCATTAGTTTGTATGATACATTGAAAGAATACTTATTTGGCATTGTACTTATGATTGCGTTAAATTCGCCTTCGCCCTTTCTAAACCAAATGTTATTAAGGGTATCGGCTGGAGTTTCATATGCACGCACAAGGGCGCTAACAATAGGGGCTATTTTTAATGAGTCGGCAGTGTGCTGTGCGTTTACACCAATGTATAGGTGCAAGAAAATGAATAAGTATAAAAGCGGTTTAATTTTAGACATAATAATA
Source organism: Bacteroidota bacterium (assembly GCA_027483285.1). Taxonomy (GTDB): domain Bacteria; phylum Bacteroidota; class Bacteroidia; order CAMBQF01; family CAMBQF01; genus CAMBQF01. The sequence goes on along the minus strand of JAIXUZ010000083.1, from coordinate 2,099 downwards.
AGCCCTTTTAAAACACTAAGTTACAAGTTAAATAGATAATTAAAAGAAGCAAAACCCTAAAAACCCGCCACTGCAATAGTTAATAACTCGCTAAACCTATTATCGGGCTAATCCGTTAACTTTACACCTCCTACAATTGGCTCTATGAAATTGAAACATATTATTGCGTTGTTGTTTGTGCTTGGTTTTATGCAACTTAAGGCTCAGGCACCGCGTGTTTTTACAGAAGATCCCGTAAAGTTTGTTGATGAGCTATACGACCTATTTGCCGAAGCCGACAAACGGGACGCTAAAGACTGGCGCGAAAAGTTTGAGCCTGTATGGAGCGGCAGCTACTATACCCCCGAAGAACGCAAGTGGATTTACACATTGGCCAACACCATGTCGAAAAAGCGGTTGCTGGTGCCCCCGTTTAAAAGCTTTGTAAATACAGTATATGGCTTTGCCAATAAAAACCAACCGCACGAGAGCTTAAAGGGCTGGCAAAATTCTATTGACAAATTACTTGCAAACAAGCGCATATCATCGGCACAGTTTGTCGACTTTTTAGAGATGACCGATAACCTGCTGTCGGCTAACACCATGTATGCATCGCCGGGGGCTACCTGGCTATCAAGCAACGGTAACTTTAGCTTTCAGTTTGATAGTGTGCCTAAGATAATATTCAGCTCGTGTAACCTGATATGCCGTGCCAAAGGCGATAGTGCCGTTATCTATAGTACATCTGGCATATACTATCCGCTTAAATTTAAGTGGGATGGTAAAAACGGAAAAGTAACGTGGGAGCGTGCCGGTGCTAAAAAAGACGATGTGTACGCTGATTTAAAAGTATACACCCTAAACGTTAAAAACCCTAAGTACACAGCCGACTCGGTAACCATGCACTACAAAAAATACTTTGATGTGCCTATTCAAGGGTCGCTGGAAGAACGGGTAATTGCCGATGTGGACACCAACAGGGCATCGTACCCCAAATTCAAATCGTATAAAAGTGAGTTTGTTATAAAAAACATAGCGCCCGATGTTGATTACGAAGGCGGTATAACCATTGCCGGTGCCAAGCTTATAGGCTCTGGCGTTGGCGACCAAATGGCTAAGTTTACCTTTAACCGCGATAAAAAGAAATTCCTTGTTGTAAGCTCTAAGAGTATGTCTATCCGCGATGACAGGTTCGATGCCAAGGTAGCCTCTGTTACTTTCTTTTTAAACGAAGACTCTATCTACCACCCTGGGCTAAACTTCAAGTATTTTATCAAAGACAAGCTGGTATCGCTATTGCGCGAGAAAGAAGGCACAGGCTTTAGCCCGTACTTCAATACCTTCCATAAAATAGATATGTATTTTGAGGCTTTGTACTGGAGGACAGACCAGCCGCTTATTGAGTTGCGCCCCATTAAAGGCACCAACCAGGGCGATGCCAACTTTGAGTCGGCAAACTTTTACGAAGACCGCCGCTTTACCGAGATACAAGGCATAGACCCACAAAACCCGTTGATTATCATCCGCAATTTTATGAATCAACGCAACGGCGGCAAGCGCGACTTTAAAGCGGGAGACCTTGCAGGGTTTTGGAAGATTGACATTACCCAGGTACGCCAAATGCTAATGCGCCTGGCCAATATGGGCTTTTTGCTGTATGATATTGAAGCGGAGAGAGGCTACATAAAAGACAAGACGTTAGACTATATAAATTCTAAAGCAGGCAAAACAGATTACGACGTAATACAGTTTTTATCATCAGCCGACTTACGCGATACCACCCGGAGCAAAGGCCGTAACGCAACCATTAACCTGCTTAATTACGATTTGAAGATTTACGGTGTACAGAAAATATTTTTGTCAGATTCGCAGCGTGTGGTAATCTTCCCCCAAAACCGCGAGGTGCTGGTTAAGAAAAACCGCGACTTTAACTTCTCGGGCTTAATTATGGCCGGTAATTTTGAGTTGTATGGAAAAGAGTTTGAGTTTTTGTACGACAAGTTTAAGATTGACCTTAAAAATGTAGACTCTACCAAAATACGTGTGCCGCAAGGTGGAAAGGATGATTACGGCAATGTGAAAACAGTGCGCTTAAAATCGCAGATAGAAAACATTACAGG
>JAIXUZ010000152.1 GCA_027483285.1 Bacteroidota bacterium | reverse complement strand
TTGCCTTTGCTCAGCTTCATCACTTCGCCCATAAACAAGCCAATAAGGCTTACTTTACCACCTTTGTATTCGGCAACTTTTTCAGGGTATTTGGCAAGTGCTTCTTGTATAAAAGGCAACAGGCTTTCGGTATTACTTTCCTGCAACCAGTTGTTTTCTTCGGCTATTGCCAATGGCGATTTCTCCGGCGTTTGCACCAGCAACGGGAACACCTTTTGCGATGCTACCGAGTGGCTTATCTTGCTCTCGTCAATCAGTTTTAGTAATGATGCTATAGCCGTTGGCGTTACAGGGAATTCATCAATCTCCAGCGCGTTTTCGTTGAGGTACGATTTGATGTTGCCCATTACCCAGTTTGCCGCACTTTTGTAGTTATCGGTTTGTGCAACCAGCGCTTCAAAATACAGGGCAATGCCTTTGGTATCAGTCAATACCTGGGCATCGTATTCGGATAAGCCCATGGTAGATGTGTACTTTTTATGCAACGCATCAGGCAATGCAGGCATTTGTACCTTTATGCTTTCAATATACTCGGGGGTAACAATTACCGGTGGTAAATCAGGCTCAGGAAAGTAGCGATAATCATTAGCCATTTCTTTAGAGCGTAATGAAAAGGTAGTGCCGTTGCCTGCATCAAAACTGCGGGTTTCCTGCACAATAATTTCACCGCTTTCAATAATTTCAATCTGGCGTTTTACCTCATAATCAATGGCGCGTTGTACATTACGAACCGAGTTCATGTTCTTAACCTCTGTCCTTCGGCCTAGTTTGGTATCGCCTTTTAAACGTACCGATATGTTGGCATCGCAACGCATAGAACCTTCCTCCATGTTGCCGTCGCAAATATCAAGGTAGCGTACAATTTTACGTACCTCGGTAAGGTATTTATAGGCATCGTCAGAACTGTGTATTACAGGTTCCGATACAATTTCCAATAGGGGTACACCCGCACGGTTAAGGTCAATTAGCGAGTCGTACAAATCCTGGTCGTGCATGCTCTTTCCGGCATCCTCTTCCATGTGTATACGGGTAAGCGCTATCTGCTTCTCCGTGCCGTCGCTCTCTTTTATGGTAACATATCCGTTGGTACAGATTGGCGTTTTGTCTTGTGTTATCTGGTAGCCTTTTGGTAAGTCGGCGTAGAAATAGTTTTTACGGGCATATTGGTTCTCCCGGCGGATGTCGCAGTTTAGGGCAAGGCCCAGCTTAACGGCAAATTCTACAACCTTTTGGTTGGTAACAGGCAACGTGCCGGGGTGCCCCAGCGTAATAACCGAGATATTATTATTTGGCGCCGCGCCAAAATCGGTAGGGTCGGCACTGTAAGCTTTGCTTTTAGTAAGCAACTGAACGTGAACCTCTAAACCTATTACGGCTTCGTATTTTGAGTAAATATCAGACATGATGCGCAAAGATAACATTTTAGGGGCAAGGGGCGAGGGTTTAAGGGTGAGTTTTTTACCCCTGGCAGTTGATAACTGCAAACTACAGCCCACTGAATTAAACAAGTTGTTGTTTACCTCTTGTAGCCATATTTATGCGCCAAAACCTGTAGGCTACAAGCTAACACCTACAAGCTATTCCTTCACCTCCACAAAACCCGGCAATAAATCATCAGTAGTAATCATCATCATGTCATCAAAACCATCTTCGTAGTATTGGGTTTGGTCCCACCACATGCCGGTGTCAACCAATCTATTTTCAGCCTTAAAATTGCAATTGATGTAGTCTAAAGCCCGCGGGAAATCATCCTCATTAAATGCAAACTGGTTGTTGCCGTTGCCCGTCCAGTATACATCTTCATACTTTATATCGTAACCGTCTTCAGTCTCTTTAAAAACGCTTGTAGTGTCTTTGTATTCCGTTTCGCCTTCACCTAAATCTACCTCAATTATTTTACGTTCCTGCAGTAGCTTTCCCTTGGCATCAAAGGATTTTACGTTATTCAAATAGATAGCGGTATAATCACCATAATGGGGTATTAATGCCTCCGATTGCGACATTGCTTTTCCATACGTGTATTTTATTTTGCTAGTGGTTTTTCCCTCCTTATCAAAGTAGGTTTTTTCTACCAGTTCCAACCCCCGCGAATCTTCCGTACCCTGCTCTTTCGTCTTATATATTTTGCGCAGTTTGTAAACCGTTCTAGAATCAATTTCCACACCCCAGCCATACTCTTTGGTTACCGTTAGGGCCGAGTCGCCTTTGTATACATAGATGCATTTAATTTCCAGCTGGCGGTAGTTGTTGTAATAAGCCTCTTCTATTTTGCGGCCTTCGCTATCGTATTTATAGGTAAACTTAAAGTCAGCATCGGTAGTGTCGGGCTTTTTATACCAGGGCTTTCCAAATCCCTGGTAGCTGAGTTTAGAAACAGAAAGCAACCTGCCATCGGCATTGTATTGGTACCAGTAGGTATTGTATACACTGCTAGGGAAAGAATGGTAATTGCATACCTCGGCAATTTTTCGGTTACTATCAAGCTTTACCGTTTGCCTTTCTACACCTGAATAGGTTTGGGCGCTAAGTTGTAGGCTAATGCACAGTATCAACAAAGTAAAAATATGTTTCATATTTTACTGATGCTTTAGTATGCCATATTGCATATACCTATGCATTTTTTGCAAGCTTAATATGCGCCAAATGGTGTTTGCCGTGCCATGCGTAAGAGCCTATGGTAAACGCAATGCTTTGGGTGCGGTTATGTTCGGGGTGCACAAAGGTGCGCTGCAGTTGCTCCGCGGTTGAGCTCTTTAACAGGGTAGCCATGCGAGCATGTACACCTTCCAGTATCAATAGCGATGCGTTTATGGGTAATTCTAATGTGTCTGGCAATTTAGCCCAAAGGGTTTCCATATAAGGCTTTATGGTGGGGTTGTCCTCTGTCAATGCCAGCTTAATCCGTATCAGGGCATTCATGTGGCTGTCGGCACAGTGGTGTACCAGTTGCTGTATAGTCCAACCATCCGGGCGATACGTTTGCTGTAATTCATCTGCCGTTAAGCCTTCCACCTCTGTTTTTATAAGCTTTGGTAGCGCTGCAATATCTTCAATCCACCCTGCAATAGCGTCAATAGTAAATGCATCAGGGGCAATGTATTTACCTATCGGGTATCTTAGTTTTTCAATATCAATCATTGCTTATTTGTAAGCGCTAAGGGGTAACCGTAAAATTGATAATCTTATTGGTGAAATTATCATTAATGTCACCAACATATATTATAAGTTCGTAATGGCCGGTGTCTGGCATAATTTTAAATGTGTCCAAACT
>JAIXUZ010000002.1 GCA_027483285.1 Bacteroidota bacterium | reverse complement strand
TTGGTCAAATGCCCACGAGTCGTTGCCGTGGCGTTTCATATCACCTTCAGTTTTAAATATCAGGCTTCCGCTGTTGGCGCCATAATACTCAATAGCATGCATAATATCGTTACCCGAATTAAACAGCGAATTAAACGGCCCGTTTAGGCAAACGGTAGGCATCGTGTGCGTGGTGCCAATTATGTAGGTATTTGTCTCTGTAAAGCTGGCTGGTATGTTAGCATTGGTGCTAAAGGTACGTGCCCGTATGGCTATAGTTGCGTTTACGGCAATAGGTCCTGTGTATTGGGTAGATGCTGTTGTTGGTTCCGACCCATCGGTTGTATAACGGATTACGCTGTTAGGCTCTGTAGTAGTAATTGTTAAACTAAAGCCTGCACCGTAAAACCCTCCGCTTTGGCTAACTGTAGGTTGAGCGGCATAGTATAGTTTTACGTTGGTATTGGTTGCGCCCGGGGTTGGGGTAACGCCCACGCCCCAGGTAGCTGCACCATCTGTAGTGCGTGTAAACGAGTGGTTTTTCTGGGTGTATTTGGTAATGTGTATCGAGTCGATAATAACACCTGCCGGATTGGCTATAAGGATATATTCCTGCCTTGTTTGGGTAAGTTTAAAGTTGGTATGTGCCTGCCCACCCTGCACTATGTTACGGTCTGAACAATAGAAAACTTTTTTGCCCCCTGCCGGTATAGATGTGCCTGCGGGTATGGGCCACTTGGTGGGGTCGGTAACCTTATCGCTAAGGTGGTAGCCCGATATATCTATGCTGCTGCCCGATGGGTTATAAATTTCTACCCAGTCTTCATACTCATTAAAATTATCGGCCAGCTGGCTTTTATTAGAACACGAAAACTCATTGATAAATAAACTTTGGGCAGAAAGGCATGTACATAAAGTAAAGGCTACTGCAATCAGTAAAAGCTTTTTCATTTACCTAATTTAGTAACCCAAATTTAAGCTTTTTTTAATGATAAGCTAATCTTAGTCTTCAACCTCATTAAATACCACCCCATATTCTGCAAGTTCTTGCAATACAGGCTCGTAAATAGCGGCTTCACTCGGTATTTTTACCCCCGCCAGTTGCAGGTGGCCGGTTAGTATCAGTTTGGCGGCAATTGCCACGGGCAGCCCTACCGTTTTGGCCATTGCGGTATGCAGTTCATCGGTACCTTTAAGTACCAGCGTAGAGCGCACTTTTTTTGCCGCACCGTTTAAGTTGTATTCAAACTCATGTAGCATTACCACCAGGTCAAGGTCGCCTGGGTTTAGCTTCCACTTTTGTTCCAAAAGGTGTTGTAGTAACAATGCCGGCGATGCGTTAACCAAACCCGCTTTTTCATTACTGAATATGCCTGTCCATTGCAGCATATCAAACAACTCAGGCCTTTCTTCAAGCCCTAAAAAATTAATCAGGCTGCGTTCATCGGCCACTATACCTTCAGGCAACAGCGATTGTACCAGCTCTATATAGCTAAGGTTTTCACTATGGGGGATGATAAAGCTATCATCGGTTAAGCCCAGTTGCACAAAGCAATTCCATGCATGGCAGTAGTTTTTGTAACGCAATGTACCCCGAAGCATGGTATCAATTCCTTCTAAATTATAGGGCTCTATATAGCTAAGCGAGTCGCGGTTGGCGTAGCCTTCCAATGTGCCCAGGCCGGTTATTTCAAACTGTTCTACGTTTTTAAACAAGCGGTTATAGGGAATAAATTTCAGCTTGCCGCTATGTAGGTAGCGGGCGGTGCTTTGCCCGGCAACTATTACGTTGCGTGGGTTCCAGGTAAATTTATAGCCCCAGGGGTTATTATTACTCTCGGGTGCTACCAAGCCCCCGGTAAACGATTTAAACGAGGTTATCTTTCCCCCCTCATTTTGTATGCGGTGTATTATTTGCAGTGCCGACATATGGTCTATGCCCGGGTCTAAGCCCATTTCATTAAGCAATACACAATTCTTAGCTTTAGCCTCAGCATCCAGCGCCAGCATCTCGGGCGATACATATGATGCCGTAATAAGGTGTTTGCCATGCAATACGCAGCTTTGCGCTACTGGGGTGTGCATAAAAGCGGGCAACATAGATATTACCAAATCGGCACGGCTAACCAGTTCTTCGCGGGTAGCGGCATCGTCGGCATTAAAAAACACAGCGCTGCCGTGGGCATGGCCTTTTAGTTTAGATGCGGCTGCCAAAGGGTCGCTATCAGCAATGGTTAGGTGCCAGCCGTATTTACCACCGTTGTCTAATAAATAATCTATTAAAACCGTAGCCGACTTACCGGCGCCTATAAGGAGTATCTGTTTCATTTTGTTGCAAAGGTAGCAAAACGGCCCTCATCCCCCTAACCCCTTCTCCCGAAGGGCGAAGGGGAGCTTTACCCTCTCCCCTCGGGAGAGGGTGGCGAATGCAATGAGCCGGGTGAGGGAAATGTTAGTTGGTCGTATACAATTTTTAGCCATACCAGTATGCAGGGCAAAACCTTTAGCTGGTAAGGGGTAACAAAGCTGTTGCGTACATCAGGCGGGAATATATCGGTAGGGGAGATGCAGGTAAAAACAAATACCAGCGCCAGTAAAACGATGTTAAGTGTGCTTTTAGGTTGATTGAAATACCATATTGCTACCCCTGCTACGGCAATTATAAACGTAGGCGACTCTGCCTTATGGTTAAATATAACCACCCACAGCAGTGCCGATGACAGCATTAACAGTTTAAAACCCTGGTCTTTCCATGCTTTTAGGTTGAGGTAGGCAAGGCAAAATACGACAATACCCCCAAGGGTTATGGCTGTTTTATTGGGCGTAAAGCTAAAGCAACTCTCTAACCACCCCGCTACCGACATACCAATAGAGCCTGCATGGTCGGCTTGCAGCATATTCAGCCAGCTTTTGTATTGTAATTGTAGTGTAGCTGGGGAGGTAACAACAACGGGCACTATAGTTAACAGTACCGACCACCCAATCAAACTAAAGCAAAACTTAGCTTTTTTAGGGTAGAACAAGAAAAGCGCAGCTGCTACCAAACCAAAGGGTTTTATAAAGGTAGCCAGGGCAACAAACAAAGCCGCGCGGCCAACGCGCTTATTCTCCAGGCTGTTGTATACCCATATCATCAACCCCGCAATTAGTGCGTTGCTTTGGCTGTTTTGCATATTGGTCATTAACTCAACAACTACAAACAACAGGGCAAAAGCGCGTTGTTTTTCAGTAAGGCGTTTTATAGATATGATGGCTGAAAACAGTACAGCCGAGTTTAAAATATTCCACCAGATAAGGCCCAACCATACAGGCATCCAGGCAAAAACACCAAAGAACAGGGCAAAAACAGGCGGGTATTTGTATAGGTCGTAATACTGTTCGGGGTGCTGTATATACAAGTCGACACCGTTTACCAAATTGTAAAACGACGACCTGAAAATCATGTAATTGTTAATATGCGTTTGCGTATCGGCCTTGCTGCCTTTTAAAAACTCAGCTACCGATGCCGCTACTGCCAGCAATATAAATAACGCCAGCAGTACCCGTGGGTTGGTAATAAACCGTAGTATGCGTTCTTTTATTGCCATTGCAGGGTATCTACCGGGTAAGCAGCCAATGTATCGGGGCACTCTTCTAATAGTTCGCTTATTGTTTTATGTAATACAGGGTGAATATAGTCTTTTGCAATTTCAACCATAGGCACAAGGGTAAACCTGCGCTGTGCCATAGCGGGGTGGGGTACAATTAAATCATCAGCATTTATCACCTCGTCGGCATATAGTAAAATGTCAATATCAATAATACGGGGCCCGTTTTTAGGCACCAGCCGGGTGCGCCCAAGTTGCTGCTCTATACCTAAAATAGTTGTAAGCAATGCAGATGCTGAAAGTTCGGTTTCTATTTCAATTACAGCATTTAAAAACAAATCCTGGTCTTCAATGCCCCAAGGGGCTGTTTCGTAAAGGGCCGATGTTTGAACAACATAGCCTGCTTTAGAGTTTATTTGCCTGATGGCTGTAATAATTACCTCTTTTTTGTTACCTATATTACTGCCTAACAGCAAAAATACCCTTTTCATTTGGCAAAGATACTTTGCCTATTCAATAATCATATATTTGCAAACACCAACAATTAAAAATGAAACAATTCTTTAAATTTTTTCTCGCTTCCTGCCTTGGTTTCCTTGTTAGCTTTATTGCACTTGGCGCTATTGGGGTATGGATTATTAGTGCAGTAGCAACATCGGCCGTTAATGATGAGCCTAATGTTGATGTTGATGATAATTCTATTCTTTACTTAACATTAAACAATGCTATTGTAGACCACACTGCGTCAGAGGGCTTACCATCTGTTTTAGGCGGCAGTTCAGCCATTGGGCTGGACGATATTTTAGCATCAATAAAATATGCTAAAACCGACGACCATATTAAAGGCATATTTATTGAAGCCAGCAGTCTAAATACAGGCATGGCTACTGTAGAAGAGCTGCGTAACTCATTGCTTGATTTTAAAACATCGGGTAAGTTTATCATTGCCTATTCTGATTATTACACTCAAGGCGGTTACTACCTTTCATCTATCGCCGATAAAATTTATGTTAACCCAATGGGTGGCGTAGAGTTTAAAGGCCTTTCAGCTGAGCTGGTATTTATTAAGGGTACCCTTGAGAAACTGGGTGTTGAGCCGCAAATTATCCGCCACGGTAAGTTTAAAAGCGCTATTGAGCCGCTGATTAACGATAAAATGAGCGAGAGCAACCGCCTGCAAACCCGCACCTATATTGGTTCTTTATGGAATAAAATGTTAGATGGCGTAAGCAAATCGCGTAAAATTAGCGTTACCGATTTACAAACCATAGCAAACGGTTTGTTAATTACGGATGCTAAAGCGGCTTTAGACAAAAAGTTTGTTGATGGTGTTAAGTACAAAGATGAGGTGCTAGATATGCTGAAAGAAAAAACAGGTTCAGAGTCAATTAATAAAATCAACTTCATCAACCTGAACAACTATGTAAAAGTAAACAGGCCTAGCGTTGGCGACCGCAATAAAAAGGTAGCCGTAATTTTTGCCGAAGGCAGCATTGTGGATGGCAAAGGTTCTGATGGCGATATTGGTTCGGTAACCCTGTCTCGCCAATTGCGCAGCGCCCGCTTAGATGATAAAATTAAGGCGGTGGTATTGCGTATAAACTCTCCCGGTGGCAGCGCATTAGCTTCTGATGTTATTTGGAGGGAAGTGCTATTGCTTAAAAAGGTTAAGCCTGTTATTGTGTCTATGGGCAACGTAGCCGCATCGGGTGGTTACTACATAGCCTGTGCTGCCGATACTATTGTGGCGCAGCCTAATACCATTACCGGTTCTATAGGTGTGTTTGGTGTACTTTGGAATGCCAAAGGCCTTACCGATAAATTAGGTGTGAGTGTTGATACGGTTAAAACCGGCGCAATGGCCGACCTTGGCACAGCCAGCCGCGCTATGACCGAGCCTGAACGGAAATACATACAAAACCAAATTGAAATGATTTATGATGTGTTTATTGGCAAAGTTGCCGATGGCCGCAAAATGACCAAAGCTGATGTTGACAGCATAGGCCAGGGCCGTGTATGGAGCGGTATTGATGCTAAGCGTATTGGTTTGGTTGATGTGCTAGGCGGTATGGATGTAGCCATAAACATAGCTGCTAAAAAAGCTAAACTGGAAGATTTTAGCGTAGTATTTTTACCTCGCCCTGAAAAAGGCCTTACCAAGTTTTTTAAAGACCTAAGTGGCGATGAAGATGATAAGGTTAGCAAAATTATGGCTAAAGAGCTGGGCCCTGATTATAAATACTACCAGTACCTTAAAAATGCCCGCCAGATACAAGGTATACAAGCCCGTATGCCTTACGAAATTGAGATTCACTAATTATTTGTAATTCATAATTTTCAAATCCCCGGTTGTAGTAATTTACCCGGGGATTTTTGTTGGGTATTAACGATAAGGGGGCCTATGTTGAAATACTTTTTTTGGGAGCTAAACATTATATACTATCTTGCCAACTGCAAAATAGAAAATGCCGCTTTGGCATGGTTTTTGCAATTGAAAGCGCAATGAAAAAATTTGTACTCGTTTTAATGGTGGTTTTTAGCTTAAACTTTGCAAGTCAAAGCTTTGCGGCTACAAACGCAAACATAGCGGGCCCAAAAGATTCTACAGAAAACTGCGAAAGCAGCTTTTTTTCTTGGGCTACAGTAGACCATATGGTTTGCTATGCGAAAGATTTTATCGGCATTCCTTACCGTTATGGTTCTATGAGCCTTAGCGCGTTTGATTGTTCAGGTTTTACCTCATATGTATTTAAGCAGTTTGGCTTATTGCTGCCCCGTTCAGCCCGCGACCAAGCTAGCCTTGGCCATAAAATACACGAATGTGATGCCCGCAAAGGCGACCTTGTATTTTTTAAAGGCCGTAGTACTTCATCATCTTTTGTAGGCCACGTTGGTATTGTAGTTTCTGAAATTGGCGATAAACTAACCTTTATCCATGCATCGGTTCATAAAGGTATTACTATTGATACCATAGACCTGCGCTACTACAAAGACCGCTTTTTGTACGTTAAGCGTTTGTTTGATTTGTAATCAGTTAACAGTTGCCGGTTCCCGGTTGTCAGAATAAAATATTTAAAAAAGCCGCTTGATATTTCAGGCGGCTTTTTTGTTGGCGTTATTTTTCTTGAATCTCATAAACACTTACCCAACCGCCCTGGTAGCTTGTTGCCCACAAGTGTTTCCCATTGGGCGATACACTAACCCCCATGGGTTTAAATATGCTGGTAGAACCAACTTCCTTAAAGGTTTTCATATCTATAATGGCAATCTTGTTCGA
>JAIXUZ010000293.1 GCA_027483285.1 Bacteroidota bacterium | reverse complement strand
TTTGGTGGCGAACTGTTTGCCGAAACCGTAAGCAAGGTTATGATAGCCAATGGCATTAAGGTGAACCTTGCTAAAGGCTTTGTATCAACCCCAATGATATCATTAGGGGCTATAAACCATAAAGCATCGTTAGGAATAATTTTAACAGCCAGTCACAACCCGCCAACATACAATGGGTACAAACTGAAAGGCTATTACGGTGGCCCGCTTAGCCCGGAGAAGACACAAGAGATAGAAGACATTATACCTGATAACTCGGGTTTTAATTTTGATGCAGCCCAATCGCTGGCAGATGCGGAGAAGAACGGCATGCTTAAGATTGTAGCGCTGGAAGATGAGTACATTGCCCACGTAGAGAAAAACTTTGACCTGGATGCCATACGCAACAGCGGCCTTAACCTTGCTTACGATGCTATGTACGGTGCCGGCCAAAACGTTATACGCCGCCTGTTTGATGATATTACGTTATTGCATTGCGACTATAACCCGGGGTTTGATGGCCAGGCTCCTGAGCCTATCCACAAAAACCTGACAGAATTCTCTGACCTTATACGCCTGTCGGGTGATATTGACTGCGGACTGGCTACCGATGGCGATGCCGACCGTATTGGTTTGTATGATAACAAAGGCGAATTTGTAGACTCTCACCACATACTATTATTATTAATACACTACCTGGCAAAATACAAGGGTATGACTGGCAAGGTTATCACGGCCTTTTCTACCACCGCTAAAATGCCAAAAATGTGTGCTCACTATGGCTTAGAGCACGAAACTGTTAAAATTGGCTTTAAATATATTGCCAGCAAAATGCTGGTTGAAAATGTATTGGTAGGTGGCGAAGAAAGCGGCGGTATTGCCGTTGCAGGGCATATACCGGAGCGCGACGGTATTTGGATGGGCCTTGTGATATGGGAGTTTATGGCCAAAACAGGCAAAAAACTACACGAGCTTATTGATGAAGTGTATGAAATTACCGGGCCATTTGCTTACAACCGTAACGATATGCACATTGAAGAAGATGTAAAACTGCAGGTACTCGCCAATTGCAAAGCTGACAAATACACTGCTTTTGGCAAATTCCCTGTACACCATATGGAAGACCTTGACGGCTTTAAATACTTTTTAACCCCCGAGGAGTGGATTATGATCCGCGCATCGGGTACGGAGCCTATATTGCGTGTATACGCCGAGGCATCGACGAAAGAACGTGTGGCTGAATTTTTAGAAGCCGCTAAAGAAACCTTGTTAGGTTAAAGTTTAATTTTTGATAGTCAACCTAAGTCCCTGCCCTTATAAAAGGCGGGGACTTTTGTTTTAACATAAACAAAATACTACATTAAGAGTTATTATTGCTACTAAAAAGTAATAATATGTCTTCTAAAAAAGTTGTAGACCTGGTAAATACCTGGGCTGAATTTGAAGCAGAATACCCTGACGCGAGTATAGAACAGTTTTGCCATTGGGTAATAGCAAGCAAAGAACAACACAACCACGCTACGGCTGAATATAGCCGTGGCTATGGAAATGATGGGTATGCAGCGCAGCTGCTCTCGCGCCTATCAAGATACGCGCAGATATACAGCAAGGATATATTAGGTGTGCATGGCATTGAAAGCGTTTACGAATGGGGCTTTATGATGCATGTGTTAGAGTTGCGCAACCCTAAAAAAAGCGAGCTGATTGAAAAGCAGCTAACCGGGTTTACATCGGGTATTGGTATTATAAACCGCCTGATAAAGAGGAAACTACTTACCGAGATTGCAGACGAAACAGACAAACGGTCGAAGCGATTATCGTTAACCAAAGAGGGATTTGCTATGCTACAGTCTACCTTACCCGATATGGACAGGCTATCAAAAATAATATTTATGCCACTGAATGATACAGAGAAGAATATGATGCTGTCCATTTTACAAAAACTGGATACGGTGCACCAAAACGCATTTCAACACACCGAGCTCCATACAGTTGAAGGACTGAATGAGCGAATATCAAAATTATCTAATTGATTTCCAATACACTAAATAATTACTTCAAAAAAGTAGTAAAAAATATAAAAAAGTACTAAACCTAATCAATAGTTAATGGTTTATAACCACCAAACAAAAAGTAATGAAGAAAATACACTACTGTTTACTATCACTTATAATTCTAACTACAACATTACTTAATGCACAAACAGGCATTATACAGGGTAAGGTGCTAAATGCCATTACTAACGAGGCGTTGCCCTTTGCTACGGTAGGTATACAAGGTACTACAACCGGTGTAGCTACTGATATAAACGGTGAGTTTAAGTTAGAAAACCTGCAACCCGGAACGTATAACTTGGATGCATCGCTGGTGGGGTATAAAAAGAAAACATTGTTTGACGTGAGCGTAAACAATGCCAAACCCACGTATATAGAAATAACGATGGAGGAATCGGCAACTGACCTGAAAACGGTAGAAGTAACCACATCGCCCTTTAGTAAAACCGAAGAAAGCCCTGTATCATTACGTAATATTGGAGCCGAAGAGATAAAGCGCCTGCCGGGTGCCAACAGGGATATATCAAAGGTTATCCAATCGCTGCCGGGTGTAGCCTCTACACCAGCCTTCCGTAACGATATTATTATCCGCGGTGGTGCGCCAAATGAAAACCGCTTTTACCTTGATGGTATAGAAGTACCCAATATTAACCACTTTGCTACGCAAGGCTCATCGGGCGGGCCCGTAGGCTTAATCAACGTAAACCTTATAAACGATGTTGACTTTTATTCGGGCGCATTCCCTGCCAACCGTGGCAACGCGCTAAGCTCTGTATTTGAGTTTAAGCAGAAAGACGGACGCAGCGATAAATGGGTATTTACAGGTGCTGTTGGTAATACCGACTTTGGTCTTACAGCCGATGGCCCCATATCTAAAAACTCATCACTACTGGTATCGGTTCGCCGCTCGTATTTACAAGGCTTGTTTAGCATATTAGGTTTACCTTTTCTTCCAACCTATAACGACTATCAGGTAAAGTATAAAATTAAGTTTAGCGATAAAGCCGATTTAACTATTGTATCGCTGGGCGCGCTAGACCAGTTTGAATTGAACACCGGCATTGCCAACCCCGACGAGGAGCAACGCTACATATTAGAGAACATACCAACCAACAACCAATGGAACTATACCATTGGCGCCAACCTACGCCTGTTTGCCAAAAAGGGCTACAAAAACATTGTTATAAGCCGCAATATGCTACGCAACTCAGCTATTAAATATAAGCTGAATGTGGAGACCGATGCCAATAGGATATTAGACTACAACTCTGACGAGATTGAAAACAAGTTCCGTTTTGAGAGCACCAGCCGCCAAGGAAATTATAAATTTAATTATGGTGTTAGCTACCAGTTTTCTAAATACAAGGTAAACACCTACCAGGTAATAGCTACCCAATACAACCCCAACCTTGTAGTTGACTTTTCATCAAACCTAAACTTCCATTCGTATGCCGCGTTTGGGCAGGTAAGCCGTACATTTTTAGCCAGCCGCCTTAGCCTATCGGCAGGGGTGCGTGCCGATGGTAACAGCTATTCAACTCAAATGGCTAACCCGTTAAAACAGGTTTCGCCACGCCTTTCAGCATCGTATAGCCTTACCGAGCGCTGGGCGCTTAATGCCAACGCAGGTATGTATTACCAGCTACCAACGTACACCGTGCTGGGCTACCGCAACCAGTTGGGCAGCCTGGTAAATAAAGACAATGGCGTAAAATATATTAACGGTAACCACCTGGTAGCGGGGATAGAATACAAGGCCGGCAACAGCGCTAAAATTACGGTTGAGGGCTTTTACAAAACCTATAACAACTACCCGTTTTCTATAAAAGACTCTGTATCGCTAGCCAACCAGGGTGCCGACTTTGGGGTGATTGGCAACACAGCTGTTATACCTGCATCAAAAGGCCGCAGCTATGGTGTAGAGCTATTAGCGCAGCAAAAAATAACCAAAGGGTTTTACGGTATCCTATCGGCAACGTATGTACGCAGCGAGTTTACCGACAAAAGCAATGAATACAAACCATCGGCCTGGGACAACCGTTTTTTGTTTAGCCTAACTGCAGGTAAAAACTTTAAACGCGGCTGGGTAGCGGGTGTGCGCTTCCGTTGGGTAGGCGGCGCGCCTTACACGCCAACAGATACTACTGCATCGCTAATACAGGCAGCCTGGGATGTAAACAACCAGGGGATACTGGATATATCGCAGCTAAACTCGCAGCGCCTGCGCTCTTTCAACCAGCTAGACATTAGGGTTGATAAGCTATGGTACTTTAAAAAGTGGACGCTGAACTTATATTTAGATATACAAAACCTGCTAAACTACAAAGCCCAGCAAGCACCCCGCTTAACGCCCAAGCAAGATGAAAACGGCAATAAGTTAACGTATGTAGACGGGAACAATGTTACGCGCTATGTAGCCAACAGCATACCCAATACGGCAGGTATAGTGCTGCCTACTATCGGGTTGATAGTGGAGTTTTAGTATCAGACAAACTATTGTCGTTTGTACCTTGTAAAGAGCCTGTTGTGTTGAACAATGAATTGCTGTTATCATCCAGCAGGCTAAACTCGCGGGTAACGTTTTTAGAGGTAAGGTGAACCACTTTTACTTTACCGTCTTTTACAAACGCGGCCCAGCCCGATGGAACATCGGCATCAGCCATAATATCACCTTTAAAGTTAAAAAAGAACGACTTTATTGACTTATCTGATGCGGTATCGAAAATCTCAATCTGCACCTTCTCGGTAGCCGACATGTTTTCTTTAAGGCGTTTGATGATAATGATGCTGTCGCCCTTTACGCTAAAATCGGCGGTTACCTTTTGGCCGCTGTAGCTCATGCTGCTGTTGGCCCACGAAATATCCTGGTTACTAAACGGCAGTTGGAACAAAAGCTTGTTAGCACTCATATCATAAACATATTTACCGCCATAAATGGCATGCTTACCATCGGGCGATAGCTGCACACGGTAAATCTTCTCGTCGGGCACAGAAGCAATGGTGCCTTTAGCTAATACCTGGTTATTTTCGGGGTTGAAGCTGTAGCAAACGTGTTTGCCTGCTGCCTGAACCAAATAGACAAACTCGCCGCTTTGGGGCATGTAAACGCTTTTGTAAAAATCGTTGGGTATGGCCAGCTTACGCGATGTTTTAGAACTCATATTGTACAGATAATAGGCTGGGTTTTCATCGCCAATAAGTTTAAATATAGGGTTGCTTTTAGCCGAAAGGCCAACAAACTCAACATCTTTATAGCCTGTTTTACTTATTTCAGATACGTTAAACTTGGCGCTAACAGTAGCTTTATCGGCCACAATAGCGTACACACTTATGTACTTATCATCAATAATAATAAAGGTATTTCCCTGCCCAAAAAAGTTGCGGCCATTGGTTTCCATTATCACTTTGCCAAGAGCCACATCCCACAACTTGTACTTATGTGTACCGCCTGTAGCATTGTCTGCAGCATTATATTCAACCAACAGTGTTGTTGATTTTGCCAATAGTTTGGCGTTACCTGCATTCCATATTATTTTAGCCGTTTGGGCTGATAGTTGCAGCGATGCTGCTAATAATAAAAAGACTATTGTATTCCGTATCATTTAAACTGGTTTTGATGGCTACAATTACACTATGCAATTAAACTATAAGTATTGATTTTATGTTACTCCTTGCAATTATTTATTCAACAGTACTATTATAAAAACTATATTTAGTTGTAAGATATGGAAATAGTAATATACATCATAGCCATTCTTTTAGGCTTAGGCGGAATATTCGCTTCGCCCTTTCCCGGCCCCGGGCCAATAATTGGGTATACAGGCATGCTGCTGATACAATGGCAGCTTAAGTTTTATTCTAACACCACAATGTGGGTGTTTGTCGGCGTATTGGCCTTTGTTTTTGTGCTTGACTACTTACTGCCCCTGTGGTTTGGCAAACGCTTTGGGGCCAGCAAAACAGGATCGTGGGGCAGCGTAATAGGTATGCTGGCGGGTATGTTTATTATACCACCCATAGGTATGATGACCGGCCTGCTTATTGGCGCCATTGTAGGTGAACTGATTGCAGGGCGCACAAGCAAAGAAGCCGTAAAAGCGGGTATTGGCACATACATAGGCGCGTGGCTTACCAATGTTATAAAAGTGGGTGCTGCGGGGCTAATATTCCTTTTTATTTGCGCGGTGCCTTTTGGTAAATTGCTGCAATTTCTTACATAGGTAACGCAAACCGCCACACCTGCAAAAGCTACTTATTATAAGCGTTGATATTTGCCCTCAACAAAATCAACCAACATGAAGAAACTTTTGACCTTAGCAGTACTTGCCATTGCAGCCACGCAGGCATACGCACAACCCGCTATGATTAGCAACCAGGTGGTAGCGCCCGCAGGTGCTTACTTTGAACTGCCCGGCAGCGACTTTACTTTATCTACAACCGTAGGCGATATTGTTGTAAAAACAGTAGGCGCCGGTGGCATTATATTAACGCAAGGCTTTCAGCAACCTAACCTGCCCAGCGACCCTACCAAGGTGAACACTGTAAATGCAGAAGGTATTGATATGCTGGTGTTCCCTAACCCATTTAGCAACCAGTTTTATGCGGTTGTTAACCTGGCCAAAAACGATAAGCTAAGCTTTTCTATAACCGATTTGCAAGGCAAAACCGTAAATTTTGAGCAGGCGGTAATGCAGGGTGCAGGCAAAATGACCTATACCTTTAATACCGATAACCTTGCCCAGGGCCTTTACCACTTAACGGTGCGTAACGAGAGCGGCTCTTTTACCAAAACACTAAAAGTATCTAAGATTAATTAGTATCCAGAGGTCAGTAGTCAGGGTTTAGTAAAAATGAACGCCTGTTATTGACAGCAGATACAACCCTATTAAAACTTAACCCCAAATGTTCTTATTGCCCCTGCTGTTGGTTAGCGCCTGCACGGGGGCAATTTAGTTTTAGATTAGCAAACAAAAAGCCCCGCATTTCTGCTAGGGCTTCTCTATATTTTCATTCTGAATTATGCATTCTGAATTGGCCTTTACGGCTGCAATATCTTGGCGTACTTGTTTTGGTTGGTGGCGTCTATCTGGTTGAGGACGGTTATGGCCCGGTTTTTATCGGCGGGCAATGCCTCGCTAAATATGTTTACAATTTCTTGCGCCTTGGCATTGAAAAACACCTGCATGTTGAACGATGCCGGACGGGCCTTGTGCACCTTTTGCAATAAGTCTAGGCAATCTAAAATAGCAGTGCGGCCGTTATCCAGCTGGTCGTACATAACATCCATACCTTTCATGTGCCAGTTGTAGTTACAATCGCGCATGGGCTCAAACACGGGGTTTAAAATATTCTCAACAAACCAGTAGCGGTTGCGGAACCCGTCTGAAGAACGCCAGCCTTTTTCGGGGGCGTTTTGTGCAAACTGTACAATAGACTGGGCTTTTGTCCAAAAAGGAGTGCCACCTTTAGGTGAGTAGCTATCATAGTCCATAGCTATAATAACATGGGCGTAGTATGCCAGTACAGAAGTCAGGTTAGAAAGGAAACTGTTATCAGAATACAAAAACTGCTGAAACTCAAGGTAGCGGAAGGTAAAATCATTATCCTGATAGTTAAGCATAACCGATTTGTAGCTTGAATTAAATATAGGCCTCTCACTCTGAACGGTAATGGTAGCGTCAAACTCATCGGGTGGGTTTACCTTAGTAACGTTTATAAGCAGGTTACAGTCAATCTTCTCGTCACGTTTAAACTGGTCAGTAGTCCACTGCGTATTATTCATAAACTCATATACCTGCTTTTGCAGACTTTGAAATATACGTTTATCAACAACCTGTTGCGCTGCGGGCGTAGCGTTAACGGTTACCCGGCAATTAAGTTCCTGGGCGGCTAAGCTGCCTGCCAAAAACAATAGAAGTATAGATACTATGTATTTCATTTAACTGCTAAGGTAAGTATGTGTTGCACTATATCAGCCGCGGCTTCTTTCTTAGTTTTCAACTCAAAATTAAACGTTTTATTGTTTGCCGTTATAATTTTAATCTTGTTAGTATCGTGCCCAAAACCCGCGCCTTTATCTTGCAGGGAGTTTAGCACTATCAAATCTAAGTTCTTTTCTTTTAACTTCTTTTGGGCGTTGGCAAGCTCATTATCCGTTTCTAAAGCAAACCCAACCAGCACCTGGCTTTTCTTTTTGGTTTTACCCACGGCAGCCAGTATATCTGTTGTTTTCTCCAACTCAATACTCATCTCCGTGTCTTTCTTCTTTATCTTTTTGTCTGATGGTTTGCTGGGCTTATAATCGGCCACGGCAGCCGCCATTACAATAATATCCGCCTTTGCAGCCAGCCTGGTGGCCGCTTTGTACATATCGGCAGCGCTAACAACATTTATGCGGTTTATTGCGGGGTTTACGGTACTAATATGCACAGGGCCGGTTACCAAATCAACCGTGTAGCCCTGGTTTGCAAACTCCTCGGCAATGGCAAAACCCATTTTACCGCTGCTGTGGTTAGATATAAACCTTACAGGGTCTATAGCCTCTACCGTAGGCCCTGCGGTAATTAAAATACGTTTGTTACTTTTTTTTGCCAAAGGCATCCCGACATTCATCGTCGGGATTTGCGAATTTTTATTCAAAAAAAAATCCGTAATCACCGCTACCAGTTCTTCCGGTTCGGCCATGCGGCCCTGCCCTACCAAGCCACTGGCCAGTTCGCCAACAGCAGGTTCAACCATAATATTGCCAAAGCTTTGCAGCTTATTAATATTGGTTTGGGTGGCGGGGTGCTTATACATATCAAGGTCCATAGCGGGGGCAAAAAGCACCTTGCAACGGACCGATAGGTAAGTAGCCATCAATAGGTTATCGCAAAAGCCGTTGGCCATTTTAGCCAGCTCGTTGGCACTTGCCGGGGCTATAACCAAAAGGTCGGCCCAAAGACCTAAATCAACGTGGTTATTCCAAACACCCTCATTGCCCTCTGTAAATTCAGATAGTACAGCGTTGCCCGAAAGGGTTGCCAATGTAAGGGGAGTAATAAAATCGCGGGCGCCGGGGGTCATGATAACACGAACCTCGGCGCCGCTTTTTTTTAGCAGGCGTACCAGCAAAGCTGCCTTGTAGGCGGCAATGCTACCGGTAACACCCAGTATTATTTTTTTGCCCTTAAGCAATCCTTAAATTATTTGTTCTCTTTAGCAGGGTTACGGAAGTAAACCTGTCCATCTAAAAACTCTTGAGCTGCCATAAGCGTAGGCTTAGACATACGCTCATAATGCTTAGATATTTCAATCTGCTCGCGGTTTTCAAAAACCTCTTCAAGGTTATCGTTATGCGGGGCAAACTCCGATAATTTTTGGTTAAGCTCTTCTTTAATCTCAGCACCAATTTGGTTAGCACGTTTAGCAATAATAGATACACTTTCGTAAATATTGCCTGTTGCTACTTCAAACTCACGCAAATCGCGGGTTACTGTAGTTGTGTCGGTCTTAACTGCTTTAAAATTACTCATTATATGTTAAACTTTAAACGGTTTATACTTCTCCATTTGTACTTTACTATCGTCAAATACCTTTGTCAATTCATCAAGGTATTTGCTGGTAGCGTAGCGTGCTTTAAAGGTGTAGTAGTTATCTACAGCCATTTTATAACGCTCGTACTTTTTACTTTCAAAACTATCGTTGGCATACAGGTATGCCGATTTAATTATCAAATATAAGCATTCTTCGCGATATTCAGTATCCGGATAAACCGCTATCACCCCTTTAAACGATGTTATGGCTGCCTTATACTGGCGCATTTTATAGTATTGCTTAGCCATGCGGAAGTCTTTCGTTTCAAGCTTCAGGCGCAATTTATCAATCAGCGTATTGCATGTAGGTATGCGGGCGCTGGTTGGGTAACGGTCTATAAACAACTGCAACTCTTGTATTGCACGGTAGGTGTTCGATGGGTCTAGCGGAATATCAGGCGAGCTTAAATAAGCGCAGTAGGCCACCATATAAGCCGCATTTTCGCTGCGGGGGCTAAAGGGGTAGCTTTTGCTGAATATCATAAAATAAAAGCTAGCGCTCTCATAATCCTCAACATGAAAGTTGCTAAAAGCAAACAAAAAGGCTGCCATCTCGCCGCGGGTATCGCCCTTCAAAAAAGGCACCAGCTCTTCAAACAAGCCCAGGGCTTTGTCGTATTTCTTGTTTTTGTAGTATTTAAGGGCGCAGCTGTATTTAAGGTTGTAGTTGGTACCCTTAAACAGGCGGTTGTAGCTGCCACAGTCGCAGGTGTCAACAGCATCGGCTATCACCTCATCCTGTATGTTAGGATTGATAGCAACAGGTTGCTTTTTAGCCGCACAAGCGCCTAATACCACAATGGCTGTAAGAATTAAAATATATTTTAGTTCGCGACGAAACATCGTGCAAAGATAGTAAAAAAAGTGAACCATAAGCCCTGAAAACGTGCTTTTGGCGGAATTAGTATTGGTTGTGAAAATTAATCCTGATGGATGCTATGCTTTGGGTAGGTAAGCGAATAGTGCAGGCCGCGGCTCTCTTTACGCGCCATAGCCATTTTAATTATCAGGTAGGCTACGGTTATCAGGTTGCGCAGCTCGCATAGGCGAACAGATAGGGTGGTTTTATCATAAAGCCTTTCATTCTCATCATAGATAATCTCTAACCTATCAAAAGCCCTTTTAAGGCGGATGTTGGAGCGTACAATACCCACATAGTTACTCATTATAGATTGGAGTTCGCGCTGGCTTTGTACTATCAAAATCATCTCTTCGGGGGCGGCAGTACCGTGCGAGTCCCAGTCGGGTATCTCGTTCTTCAGCTCAATGCTATTAACCGCCTCTATGGAATGTTGTGCTGAGCGGTGGCCATATACTACAGCCTCTAGCAAAGAGTTTGATGCCAAACGGTTGGCTCCATGCAGGCCTGTGCATGAACATTCGCCGGCGGCATAAAGGTTTTGTATCGTAGTACAGCCGTCCATATCTACCCTGACACCCCCGCAAACATAATGGGCAGCGGGCACAACGGGTATCATATCTTTGGTAATGTCTATGCCCTTGCTCAGGCACTTATCGTAAATGTTAGGAAAATG
>JAIXUZ010000303.1 GCA_027483285.1 Bacteroidota bacterium | reverse complement strand
TACTACTATACACCGTGCAAGGGGGCATAAAAACCCTGGTGTGGACAGATATGCTGCAATCGGGCTTTTTGCTGGCGGGGCTTATATTATCAGTACTGTTTATTGCCTTGCACCTGGATTTGATTAGCAGCCGCGGCATATTCAGCGCCTTTGGCAACATCACATCGGCTGTAGCTGATAGTGGCTACTCGCGGATTTTCTTTTTTGACGATTGGAACGCCAAGAACCATTTTGTGAAGCAGTTTTTTGGCGGGGCTTTTATTGCCATTGCCATGACGGGCCTTGACCAAAACATGATGCAGAAGAACCTTAGCGCACGGTCGCTGGGCGAGGCCAAGAAGAACATACGCGTGTTTAGCGTGGTGGTGGTGCTGGTAAACTTTGTGTTTGTATCGCTGGGGGCGCTGCTGTATATGTATGCCGCCAAAAACGGTATTGAAATACCCAAAAGCACCGACGAGTTGTTCCCCCTGATAGCTATTAAATACCTTGGCACGGCAGCATCTGTAGCGTTTATACTGGGTATAGCGGCTGCCACCTTTTCCAGCGCCGACAGTGTACTGACCACCCTTACCACCGCTTTTTGTATAGACTTTTTGGGTATGGACGACCATGCCGATAAAGACCAGGCCAGGCTAAA
Source organism: Bacteroidota bacterium (assembly GCA_027483285.1). Taxonomy (GTDB): domain Bacteria; phylum Bacteroidota; class Bacteroidia; order CAMBQF01; family CAMBQF01; genus CAMBQF01. Next base: position 4,458 of record JAIXUZ010000303.1, on the reverse strand, counting down.
CCGCACGCGCACCTTTGTGCATGTGGGCTTTGCGGTGGTGCTGTTGGGTACCATTATCCTATTCCGCAACTGGAACGATGAGGCGGTAATATCGAAAGTGTTTAAGGCGGCCAACCTTACCTACGGCCCGCTGATAGGGCTGTTTGCCTTTGCTATGTTTACCAAATTCAGGGTATACGATAAGCTGGTGCCGGTTATGTGTATTATTCCACCGGTGTTCTGCTTTTACTTAGATAAGTACGCTGCGGTATGGTTTAACGGCTACCAGTTTGGCAACGAACTGTTGATACTAAACGGGGTGCTAACCTTTACAGGCTTGGTATTGCTGATAAACCGCAAGGCGGGACAGAACCTACGGGAGGCGAACTAGCTTGCCCGTGTAGCCCAGGCGGGCCAGCTCTTTCTTAAGCTTTTCAAGGGGGGCAGTTTCGTACAGGTCGAGCCCGTAGTAAAAGGTATAGCGCTTGCAGCCGTCGTCTTCGGTCATTTTAAAAAACACAGACGATACCTGCGCATTTAGGCAGGTGGTGGCAATGGCCAGCGCCGAGTCGAACCGCTCTACGGTTTTAACCTCCAGCGTGTAGGCGCGCCTTACTTGTAGCTCGTCGCCCGATACGTTGTAGTAGCGGCCCGGCTTTAGGTCGTCTTCGGTAAATTCCTCGGGAATCTCGAAGCGCTTCATGAGGCCGTAGTTAACGCTGTCTTTGGTGCCAACAATCTCAATTTTGACTTTGGCAACACCATATTTTATAAGGTCGAGGTCTTTTGCTGCCGCCTTGGTAACATCCAAAATACGCGACTTATTGACAGGTCCGCGGTCGTTTACACGGACAAAGGTTACCTTGTTTTTTTGCAGGTTGGTTACCTTTAGCAGGGTGCCAAAAGGCAACGTGCGGTGGGCGCAGGTATACTTCTTATTGTCGAAGATATCGCCGCTTGTGGTATGCCGCCCGTTGAAATTGTCGGCATAGTAAGAGCAGCCTCCCACATCGGTATAGCCTATATGGTACTGTGCAGGGCTTGTAAAAGACAGCAATAGCAGTACAAACGCAAGTATCTGCTTAACCATTTGCCTAATTGGCTGGGTAGCCGTAATATTACGCTCTTGTTTATGCATGGTACGTCAAATATAAGGGAACAGTTGTTTTTTCGGGCATCATTTTTTTTGTTTGCCCTTATTTTTGCGTCTATTACGTTCGTAAACCATTATTGTTTCCGTACGTATGCGTTTGATTTGGGCATAAACAACAATGCCATTTACGACTATGCACACTTCCGCTGGAACGACTGTATGGTTATGCAGCCGCAGTTTACCAACGTTCTTAGCGACCATTTTAGCCTGCTACCTGTATTGGTATCGCCGCTTTTTTGGATATTTGGCAGCTACACCATGCTGGTGGTGCAATGGGTGGGGGTGCTTTTTGGGGGCTATGGCATCTATGTATATTTTAAGCGTAAAAGCGCAAAGCCGTACCTGCCGGTTTGGGCTATGATATACTTCTTCAGCATGTGGGGTATATATTCGGCGTTGGCGTTCGATTACCATGATAATTTAATGGCCGCCATGTTTGTGCCCTGGTTTATCAACTACTTCGATAAGCAAAACTGGCGTTGGGCTTCGTTCTTTTTCATATTGATATTGATAGCTAAAGAGAACATGGCCTTGTGGATGGTGTTCCTTGCTCCCGCATTGGGTTTGCTCTATTGGCGCGATAAAAAGCTGGTGGGTATAGGGTTTCTTTATGGCTTAATAGCCCTTATGTATTTTGCAATGGTGGTGGGGTATGTTATCCCATCGCTGGCTAATGAAAACCGTGCCTATTTGCACTTTAAGTATGATGCATTGGGTAAAAACTATGGTGAGGCTATAACTACTATTTTCACCCACCCGGTATATGCTATTGAGCTGCTGTTTACCAATACCACCAACATTCCGGCTTACGACCATTTAAAAACAGGCCTCTTTAAAATGCTCTTGTTCTCAGGGCTTTGGGCCTTGTTCTTAAGGCCGCAGTATTTAATAATGCTTATACCCATATTTGCCCAAAAGCTATACTCAAACGACTATGCCAAATGGGGGATATACTACCAATACAGTATAGAGTTTGCCCCTATATTAGCCATAGCTGTTTTTGATGCTGTTGATAGGCTTAAAAAGCCGGTTTGGGCACACAGTGCTTCTGCGGGCCTTGTGGTTATATCTTTTGCAGCTGTTTTCTATAAAATGGAGCATAAAAGCCTTTCGTGGTATATAAATGATGGAGTGCAGTTCTACTCCCCAAGGCACTATAAGCAGGCTTTTGATATTTATGAGATGCACCAGGCTTTAAAAATTGTATCCAGTGATAAAGATGTCAAAGTATCGGCCCAAAGCTTTATAGTTCCGCACCTTTGTTTTAGGGATTATATATACCAGTACCCGCATGTTGCTGATGCAGATTATGTAGTATTGGCTGTCGACCCGGATAATACATACCCTCTGCAAGGCGCCAAGCAAATAAACGATAGTATCAATTCCTACCGCCATAAGGCCGATTGGGAAGTGCTGTACGATAAGAATGCCACCCTTATAGCCCGCCGAAAAACAAAATAGAGAGTGAACTACCTTCACCAGATACCGCTTGCACGTTTGGTTCTTCCGCTTATAGTGGGTATTACAGCCGCGTTCTATTTTCCGGTCAACTTTGGGGTTTGGTTTTATGCTGTTGCCTTTTTATTAGTGGGGTTGATGGCATGGCTTTCAGCTAAAGGCAAGCGCATGAGTGCGTGGTTTGGCTTGCTAACATCAGCTTTTTTTGCATTGTTTGGGATTCACTTGGTTACTATAAACACCGTTAGCAACAATGCCAATTACTTCGGCAACCACCTGCAAAATACCAATTATATTGTGGCGACTATTGACAGGCCTACCGAGATAAAGCCCCAATCGGTTAGGGCTTATTTACAGGTCGAGGCTATTAAAACGCCGCAGGGTTGGGTTAAGGCTACGGGTACAATCCTCACTTACTTTCAGGCCGATGATATGTCTTACGCCCTGGCCTATGGCGATAAGCTGCTGCTAAAAATTCAGGTAACAGATTTAAAGCCGCCGCTCAATCCCGGGCAATTCAACTACAAAAGCTTCCTTGCCCGCAAAGGCATCTACCATCAGGCCTATGTAAAAGAAAGTGATTATACCCTGATAGAAAGTAAAACAGGAAACCCGCTGTATTCTTGGGTGTATAAGGTACGTAGCTACATGCACTGGTTGCTGGGCGAAAGTGGTCTTGCTGGCCCTGAACTGGCCGTAGCCTCTGCTTTGGTTTTGGGGTATGATGATGATATCGACTCCGATTTACTGCAAGCCTATTCAGCATCGGGTACGTTGCATATACTATCCGTATCGGGTATGCACGCTGGTTTGGTGTTCTTGTTAATCAGCTGGTTGCTGGGCTTTATGGGGCAAACCCAATCGGCTAAATTTACAAGGGCAGTAATCATCATCATTTCTTTGTGGATTTATGCCTTGCTCACCGGCCTTTCGCCTCCCGTTATCCGCGCAGCGGTTATGTTTTCATTACTGGCGTTTGGGCAATCGGCGAGCCGCTACATCAACAACTACAATATACTGGCGGGCTCATGCTTTCTTATGTTGCTGTTCAATCCTTTCTTGTTGGCCGATGTGGGCTTCCAACTATCGTACACCGCTGTGTTGGGCATTGCCTTATTCTACCCTTGCATACACAGGGCTTTTGGGTTAGATGAGCGTTTAGAAGTTTCCACCCACCGCAAGCCTGTATATTATAAGTTGCCAATAAAGGCTTACAACTGGCTTATAACAGGGGCGTGGGGCATCACCGCCGTATCCATTGCTGCCCAGTTGGCAACCTTGCCCTTGGGACTATATTATTTTCATCAGTTTCCGGTATACTTTATCGCCGCCAACTTAATCATCATCCCACTAAGCGTATTGTGCATTTGGGGAGGTATGGCGCTGTTGGTTGTCTCGTGGATACCTTATGTAAACAACGGCCTTGGTTGGGCCTTAAGTCAAATGGTTCATGCCTTAAATAATCTGGCTTTATATGCCGAGCAGCTTCCGTTGGCTACGTGGTCAAATTTCAAATTTAGCAAGGTTGAGGTGTTGGCTATGTTCTGCATTATTACTGCCATGCTGGTAGCGTTAAAGTCGGCACGTAAGCAATGGCTGCTTGGCGCAATGGCAGTGTCTGTGGTGTTTATGGGCTTCCGTGTTTTTCAGCAAACAGGTACCCTTCATCAGCAAAAACTAATAGTCTACAATATAAGTAAAGGGAGTGGGGTAGAGGTTATCAATGGCAACCAAAGCCTTCTTATTGCCGATACCTCTTCCATGCCAGGCAGTACAAACTATAAGTTTAATATCGATGCTGCGCAATGGTATTTCGGCATTGCCAACCGCACCATCAATGGCCCGTCGCCCATTGCCTATTACAATCC
>JAIXUZ010000440.1 GCA_027483285.1 Bacteroidota bacterium | reverse complement strand
CTAGGCTCATACAACATTAAACTACCAGCAGTATTGTTATCGTTAGATATGGATATATTGCCGTTATGCAGTTGTAGCTTATCTGACGGGTTAGTTGTTCCAATACCAACACGGTTATTATTGGTTATAGCCATTACTTCTGCTATACCATTTATTATAAAGTGCATATCATAAGTAGCGCCATCATCGTGCCCAAAGCGTATAACGTCACTGCCTGTAATACCGCCGCCAGGAGAATATTGCATTAAGTTAAAGCCCTGTCCGTTCTGTATTTGGCCATAATCTTTTAAAGACAACTGTCCGTAAAAATCATGTTGTGTGCCAGTGGGTGAGCCATAAGTTGTTGTATATGTTCCAATTCGCATCCTCTCTATGTTATTGGTTTTAAAAACCATAGGCTGGTTATTGGTTGTTCCAATAAAATTAGTAGATGGGTTAGTACCTGTACTTCCGGTTAAGCCCCAAGCATTAGCAGAGCCTGCTGCACCGGTAGCGCCCGTTGGGCCTGTTACACCTGCTGCACCTGCAACACCGGTAGGTCCTGCTGCACCAGTTGGGCCAGTTGCGCCATTAATGTTCATTCTTAGTGTCCATGCTAATGACCCGGTTTTTTCAAATACATCACCTGTAGTAATGCGTAAGTACCAGTCGCCAACATTATATTGCCCATTACCTACAGCACCGTTACCACTATACCATGCCGAAGAAACTCCGTTTGTACCATTAGTGCCGGCTGCGCCTGTTGGACCTGTGGGTCCAGTAGAACCCGACCCGCCTGAACTTAAAAAAGACCAGCTTGGAGTAGCAGTAGTACTTGTGTTGTAATAAAACCCTTGGGTACCATCTGTTTGGTATACCATTAAACCCTGAGCCGCTCCGCCATGCAATTGGCCTAAAGCGTTTAATAAACCGCCAGGGCTTGAATTTACTGTGCGTTGTGACTGTGTCATACGAGGTATAAGAAGGCCTTTGCCTTGCAAACCTGTAGACTTAATATCAAGCTGTGCATTGGTGTTGGGTGCAGACCCATCAAGGTTTATACCAACCAACTGGGCATTTGCCGTTGTGGTAAAAAACGAAACCAGACCAGTTACTACTGCGGCTTTAATGAAATTGGTGGTTACTACTCTCACTGTGGTTAGTTTTAATATTATTCAAGCGTAAAATTATATTCAGTGCTATTGCCGAAAAGCAATTCGCTAAACTACTAGATACCTATGTAAGAATTAATTGCTCCACTATGCCGCTATACTTTACCCAAACCTTTAAAATCAACCATTTTAATTAAAAAAATTACATAATATCAATAATAGCTGTGTAAGAAAACTATCTTGTATTTAAAATTCAGAGGAAAAGTATACAAACGGCACTTTGTATGGCTTTGGTTATTAATGGCATAACATTAATGAGTGCGTAAAACCATTCACATATAAAAACACAAAACCCCGCTATAAGCGGGGTTTTGTGCCGATAATTTTTTTGGGTTAAGGATTGTATTGCTTCTACATTTTAATTACTCCAACTTTTCCTGCTATCCCTGCTACGGTTGTGGTTAACCGTAGCAGAGTGTATAATCAGGTTGGTTGTTTTTTGTGGTTACTTTACTATATGGTGGTTGGTTTTACTCTTAGTTAATAATTAATTTTTTCGATATCTGTTTTTTACCTATCACCGCAACAACAGTATACATGCCCGGTTTCAGGTTAGACGATTGCACCAGCTCTGCCTGTAATATTGAACGGTTGGTACGTTGATTTACTGTAGCAACAATACGCCCTGACATATCCAGTACATTAATTACAATTGGCTGTTCGTCCATACCCTCCGTATTCATGGTAAACTGTACCGCATCGCCAAACGATGAGCTGGCAGGGTTAGGGAATATATTAAATTCTATATCCTGGTCGGCCGATGCAAACTCAACTGGCACCATATCCGAGTATTTAAACTGACCGTTAAAGTCGGTTTGTTTTAAGCGGTAGTACGATGTGCCTGCGTATGGGTCGTTATCATAATCGTAGTATGCAATGTTGGTATTGCTATTGCCGGCACCGGCTTTTTGCAATACCTCAGCCCAGTCAATACCATTTTTACTTTTCTCAATAGTAAAGTAATCGTTGTTTTCTTCTGTTGCTGTTACCCAGTCAAGTTTCACACGGTTGCCATCAGGCACAGCGGTAAACGATAGTAAGGTAATAGGCAGTGGGTTTGTATTCCAAGAGCTACCCATGAAGAAGGTATTGTTCATGTTTGATGAGCTTAAGCCTTGTTTGTTAGCATACGGGTTTGCATTGGTTCCGCCACCTGCAATAGATGTTCCCGGTGCAGCACCGCTTGCATTTACAATGCGTAACATGGCGGTGTTGTTTACGCCCGGCATACCTTCGGCAGCAAGGCGCAATTGCAAACCACTACCATCTAAGCCATCAGCTACGGCTGTAGTCCAGTTCATGTTATGACGGACGTCTACAATGGTTCCATTATCCTGGAATGGTGCAGGGAAATCAAAATTACCCGTTGCATTGCTATGGCGTGCCGACATGGTACCACCTACGGTAGCAGTGCCACCAAAGTAAGCGCTACGGTCGCGCACGGTTGTAGCATTTTCTTTGTATCCAATGGGGAAGCGGCCCGCCACGTTACCCATGGTAACGGCTGTGGTATTAAACCAACGTTTTAGTGTTCCGTTTAAGAAATAGCCTGCGGTGTATACCAGTGTGCCTTTGTTGGCTACCGATGCACCTAAGGTAAAGGTAGTTGAGCCTAAGTCAATATTGCCTGCTGTTAAGGTTAGTGTACCTGTGGCATTATCATTATTAGCTACAACTATTTGTGGTATAGTGGTAGATGTGTTGTTGAATGTTAAGTTGTAGAAACTGTTACCACCCACGTAGGCTGAAGATGTAATAGTTTGCGGTGTGGTGCCGGTAAACGTTACAGTGCCGGTGCGTGCGTTAAATGGTGCAAGACTGCTACCAGGCAAGCTGCTGTTTATCCAGTTGCCTTTAACATTTAGTAAATAGTTAGATGCTGATACATCAAGTATAGCATTATCTTTAATAGTTACGTTACCATTAACGGTAGTAGCGGCACGTAATGTTTTGCTACCCGAGCCTGAGAAGATGGTATGGAAATATGCAGTACCAAATACTTCCTGGTCCTGGTTAGTGTTTAGGTTATACTCAACTGTATTTTGCGTTGCCGATGCATTAAGCGTAGTTAAGCTCATATCGTTTACGTTGGGCAATATGCCTAAGCGTAGCATAGCACTGTCGCCCTGGGCTAGTGCACCTCCCACACCGCGTAGCGATGTTGAAACTGTCAGGCTTCCATAGTTAGTATACGATGCGTTATTGCCCACATTATCAACCTCAACACGGGGTATACTAAGTGTACCGCGTATAGCTTTTGCATTGCCTCTTAAGTAATATATGCTGCTGGTACCTGTTGTTAAACTGGCCTGGAATGTACCATAGCTTTCTAGGTTACCATTAACAACAAACTCTTCATCAACGGTTGATGCATCCCATGTGCCACCCGAAGAAATAACAAGGTTGTTGAATGTTTTAGTGCCTGTAGCACTGGTGGTTTTAATAGTGCCTGCAGCTGTTGTGTTACCCGATACTGTTGCATCAAAACCGGCAAGTTCAAGTGTAGCGCCGCTGGCAATATCTAATGTGCCACCTACAGTAAATACGCCTGCTGTAGTTGACGTATTATGGTCAATATGTACATTATTAAAGTTCATATTAGCTGATACGCCTTGCGCATCAACCGTTAGGTTAGCACCCCCAAAAGCAAAAGTTGAGCCTGTTGTTGTTGTGCCGCCTTTAATGTAGGTAAAGTTGTTGCCTACAGATACGGTGTT
>JAIXUZ010000100.1 GCA_027483285.1 Bacteroidota bacterium | reverse complement strand
TGTGTTTCATAGTTTCTAAACTCAATAATTTTCAAATATAAGGTTTGCGTTTAAATCTTACCCTATATTTGAAGGGTTATGAGCAACCCTGTTAAAGAATATTTTCAATCGCGCATTGGCAGCGACCTTGGCGATTTTACCCCTCCGTTTAGCCGCTGGCTGGGCGGTACGCTGTTAGAAGTATCAGACAAGCACGTTACCATGGAGTTTACCGTGCGCGAGGATATGGCCAACCCCGTACAAATGATGCACGGTGGTGTGCATGCCGCCATTATTGACGAGATGACGGGCATGATGGTAGCATCACTGGGCCTGCCCAACCTGTATGTATCTATCAGCCTTACGGTAGACTTTGTAAGCAAAGCCAAAATAGGCGAGAAGATAATTGCCAAAGCTACGCTCGATAAGCAGGGTATGACCATCATGAACACATCGTGCGAACTGCGTAACCTCGATGGGCAACTGCTGTCGCGTGGCTCTTGCAACCTGGTAAACACCAATAAGGACAGGGCGTATAGTAAGTAATTTCGGTTCCCCTCCTGCTAAGGAGGGAATGAATCCCGAAACCGAAGGTCGTCGGGAAAAAGGGGGTAGTGGCAACATGCATTGCACCCCCTCCCTCACGCCTACGGCATGAGTACTCCCCCTTTGCAGGGGGAGAGCCTTATTTTCTCTTACCACTCCTCTCTCCTCTGGTTACCCATTCATCCTTTTATGCGCTTTTTTGTTGCGGTTGTAGTAGCCTAAAAACTCTTCAAAAGCTTTATCGTATAGTGCTGCATTAGCGGCGTTGGGTGTAAATTCCTTTTTGTAGCGGGCCGATGCGGCAATTTCGTCAATCGTCATAGTGCCTAAGGCGTGGGCGGCAAGGTATGCAGCCCCCTGCGAGTTGGCTATAACCGGGTTTTCCATTTGGCGTACCGGCCTGTTAAAGGTATCGGCAATTATCTGGCACCAAAGCTCAGAGTTGGCACCACCGCCAATAAGATTTACGGCTTCGGCTTTTTTGCCTGCGTTTTTCTCTACATATTTCAACAACCACTTGCCATTTAAGGCTACACCCTCCATTATGGCGCGTATCATATGGCGGCGGTCGTGTTTTAGCGACAGGTTATAAAAAGCCCCGCGCGCGTAGTGGTCTTCTACCGGGCTGCGCTCGCCGTATAGGTGAGGAATAAACAGCAACCCTTCGCTGCCCGGCTTAATTTCGGCAGCCAGTTCGTTCATTATGCCGTAGTAGTCCTGCGGAAAGCCCTCGGGTGTCAAAGCGTCTTTGCGGAACAGTACTTTATCCCTGAAAAACTGTATGCACGAACCCGCAGACTCTTGCTCGTTTATAAACATGTAGCGCCCCGGTATAGCCGATGGCAGCGTAGCCATGTTATGGGCCAGGTCGGTTTTCTTTTTAGGAAAATGGCATACCAGCCAGCTGCTGGTGCCTATGTAAAAATGCGGCTGATAGTCGGCAACAGCACCTGAGCCTATGGCTGCGCTGTGTACATCGCCACAGCCCGCTACCACTATAGTGCTGGTGCTTAAGCCTAGCTCTTCTGCTGCCTTAGCCGATACATTGCCCAATACCGAGTTGGTAGGTATTAAATCGGGCAGCTTGTTACGGTCTATACCGCTCATTTTTATCAGCCCGTCATGGTATTTTACGTTAGCTATGTCGCGGTTGTCTGTAACCCAATGCAGGGTAATGCTATCGTAGGTAGCACATATTTTGCCTGTTAAACGGGCCTGCAGGTAATCAATAGGCTCTAAAAACTTATGTGCCTTGTTGTAAATATCGGGTCGCTCGTGCTTTAAAAACAGTATGTGGCCAATAGGGTCTTTGCCGCTTTGTGCAGGGGCACCTGCGGTATATTTAATGTATTTAAGGGCTTTAAAAATGTTGTAGCCATCAACCTCAATTCCACCCCCTACAACCTTTTTAACGTACTTAGCCCCGCGGCTATCCAGCCATATCACAGCATTGCTAATGTGTTTGCCTGTTTCGTCTACAGGAACAGTACCACTCCACTGCGATGTGGTACAAACCGCCCAAATATGTTCCTTGCCAATGTTGTTGTTTTTAAGCAACCGTGCCAGGGCCGTTTTTATCGACTCAATCCACTGGTCGGGGTCTTGCTCGGCAGCGCCCTCTTCGCCCGCAGGGTAAATAACATCGTTAAATTCAATTTCGTGAGCCAGGTATTGGCCTTTATCAGTAAACAAGCCCACTTTGGGGCCCGATGTACCAAGGTCTAACGTAACTATATAGCGTTGCACTTCTATTAGGATTTTGGGCTAATGTATAAAAATAGGGTTTAGGGGCAAGGGGATATGGGATAGATTTTTTTGGTTACTATGTTGTTGTGTGGATTGGTATGCCTTAACCCCGCAATAGATAATTATTAGGTACAGGGTGAGTATAATGAGGAAATAGCGACCTGGATTTAGCCCAAATCTGCTTTGCAACCACAATGATAAATGTCTGGAAGCAAGGACCTGTTCCAAGTACCCCGTAAGCTTACAGTTGGGGCAAGAACGATTGGAACAACCAAAGAATGAATTAAAATGGAGTACATTTGCAATGCATAGAAATAATGAAAACACGTACCGTTTGGTTTTACTCGCTTTTGGT
>JAIXUZ010000065.1 GCA_027483285.1 Bacteroidota bacterium | reverse complement strand
TTTACTTCTTCTATTTGCATTTCAATGCTTGGAGTTAGATTCATTTTGCGAAATTTATTTACAGCAGTGTGCGTTATAAAAGGCAGACTATTTTCTTGCCCCTAATTTGTATCTTTGCACCCTTATGATGACTGCCAACGAAATACGTAAAACGTTTCTTGATTTTTTTGCCTCTAAAGGCCACCAGATAGTGCCATCGGCACCTATGATTGTGAAAAACGACCCTACGCTGATGTTTATCAACAGCGGTATGGCGCCGTTTAAAGATATATTTTTGGGTGTATCGCCCGTTAAATATGCCCGTATAGCCGACACCCAAAAGTGTTTGCGCGTTAGCGGCAAGCATAACGATTTGGAGGAAGTAGGCGTTGACACCTACCACCACACTATGTTTGAAATGCTTGGCAACTGGAGCTTTGGCGACTATTTTAAGCCCGAAGCTATTGCCTGGGCATGGGAACTATTGACTGAAGTTTACAAGATTGACAAAAGCCGCATGTATGTTACGGTGTTTGAGGGTGACGCATCGGAAGGGCTTGCCTTTGACCAGGAAGCTTTTGACCATTGGAAAAAACTTATTGGGGAAGACCGCATCATTAACGGTAATAAAAAGGATAACTTTTGGGAGATGGGAGATCAGGGTCCGTGCGGGCCTTGCTCTGAGATACACGTAGATACCCGTACCGAAGAGGAGCGTGCCAAAGTAGACGGCAAAGACCTTGTAAACATGGGCCACCCGCAGGTAATAGAAATATGGAACCTGGTGTTTATGGAGTTTAACCGTAAAGCTAATGGAAGCCTGGAGAAACTACCTGCCCAGCACGTAGATACCGGTATGGGCTTTGAGCGCCTGTGCGTGGTTTTGCAAGGCAAACAAAGCAACTACGATACTGATGTGTTTACCCCCCTGTTGAACCATTTAGAGCGTATATCGCTGGTTAAATACGGTACCGACGAGCAGATAAATATTGCCATGCGCGTATGTGCTGACCATATCCGCACCATAGCCTTTGCTATTGCCGATGGGCAGTTGCCGAGCAACAATAAGGCAGGCTATGTTATTCGTCGGATATTGCGCCGTGCAGTGCGTTACTACTATACCTTCCTTAAAATTGACGAGCCTGCATTGTACCGTTTGGTGCCAACATTAGCTGAACAGATGAGTGGCACCTTCCCTGAGTTGAAAGCACAGCAGGATTTGATTGAAAAGGTGATTAAGGAAGAGGAAACAGCCTTTCTTCGCACCCTTGGTAACGGTATAAAACGCTTTGAAGATTATGTTGCCAGTATGAAAGGCGATACTATAGATGGCCAGTTTGCTTTTGAGGTTTTTGATACTTTCGGCTTCCCTATCGATTTAACCCAACTGCTTGCACGCGAGAAAGATTTACAAGTAGATATGGAAGAGTTTAACCGTTGTCTTGACGAGCAGAAAAACCGTTCGCGTGCAGCTACGGCTGTTGATACCGGCGACTGGGTTGTGTTGGAGAAAGACGATGTCGAGGAATTTATTGGCTACGATACACTAGAAGTAAACGTGCGTATTGTAAAATACCGCAAAGTTACCGCGAAAGGTAAAGACCAATACCAACTGGTGTTTGACCTTACGCCTTTTTACGCCGAAGGCGGTGGCCAGGTGGGCGACAAAGGCCAGCTGGTAAGTGATAAAGAAACCATCAACATAATTGATACGAAAAAAGAGAACGGGCAGATTATCCATTTTGTAGATAAGCTGCCTGAGCATTTAGATGGTGTATTTAAGGCTAAGGTATATAAAGACCAACGCCACGCTACAGAGAATAACCACTCTGCCACACACTTAATGCACGCTGCGTTGCGCTCGGTTTTGGGCACGCATGTTGAGCAAAAGGGCTCGTTAGTAAATGCTGATTATTTACGTTTCGACTTCTCTCATTTTGCTAAAGTAACAGATGAAGAAATTGCGAAGATTGAAGCGATAGTAAACGCTAAAATCCGCGAGAATATAACCCGCAATACGCAGGTTTTGCCTATTGAAGAAGCTAAGAAACTGGGCGCTATGGCCTTGTTTGGCGAGAAGTATGGCGAAGAGGTACGCGTCGTAACCTTCGACCCGAAATACTCTGTTGAGCTCTGTGGTGGTACGCACGTTAACGCTACCGGCCAGATAGGTTTGTTTAAGATAACATCAGAAAGTGCTGTAGCAGCAGGTGTACGCCGTATAGAAGCTATTACAGGGCAGGCTGCCGAAAACTTTTTTAACGACCAAACTAACCAGCTTAAGCAGGTGCGCGAACTACTGAAAAACCCTAAAGACACCGTTAAGGCTATTGAGGGTTTGGTAGCAGAGAAGGCGGCATTAGAAAAGCAACTGGAGGGTTTACGCAGGGATAAAATGAAGCTGATAGTAAACGATTTGATTGGCTCACAAAGCACGTTTATTTCATTTACTATTGAAGAAGAATCGTTGAATAAATTCTACAAAGAACTTTCATCAATGATTGTGAATGCCAAGCCAAACACAACTGCATTAGTAGCAGCAAATGCCAATAGCGACATTGTTTCTATTA
>JAIXUZ010000310.1 GCA_027483285.1 Bacteroidota bacterium | reverse complement strand
ATGAAAATCAATAGTGATATCAGGTAATGCTTTAACTAAAAAGTCATGGTCAAAGTGTCCGTCTTTAATAATGCCTTTGTCTAATGCGTACAGCGTAACTGCGCGGTACATAGCCCCAGAGTCAATATACTTATAGTTTAATGCCCTGGCCAATGCTTTTGCCAACGTGCTTTTTCCACACGAAGAAAAACCGTCAATAGCTATGGTTATCTTCCCTTTCATTTATTACGGCTGCAAAGAAAAGAGTAATATCAATAGGATGAAATAAATTTAGACTTTTTGTAGTAATTAGGTTGCACTACTTTTTAACCCATTCAGACAGGTTGGTAGATAAAGTGATGTGGTTTGGAGAACCTGCAAGATGGTAAGCGGCCCTTCCATACTCAATCTTAATCTTCGAAATTTTAATACCTAAACCCCACGATAGGCCTACGGTGCCTTTTTTGGTGTCTAAGGCCATTTCTTTACGGCGCTGGTAGTTGTAGGCAAAACGGAATGATAGAAATTTTGCGGGAGTAAACTCACCACCAATAACAACGTGGCGCATAAACTTATCAATACCGCTTATTTTGCGTTCTACAGTTTCGCCCGTTAAAGGGTCGGTACTGGGCAGGCGTACGGTGTCAATATATGCGTAGTTAAATTTTTGCAAATTGTGGAGTATTAGCGAAAAGCGGAATGGTAAGTGCTTAAAACCCTTAGAAATACCCAACTGGATATCAATAGGCATGCGCTCATACTTAGTAGAGTAGGGGTTTAGCTGCGTACCAAGGTTGCGGAACAATAACGATGCGGTAAACTTTTTCTCATCGTTATGGTAAGTAGCGCCAATATCTGTTGACAATCCGCTAGAGCCGTAGCTCTCCATTTTAGATACAATCCCTTTCAGGTTAACACCAACGGTTAGTACACTATCAAAAAACTCGCGAGAGTAGCCTAAGGCAAGGCAATAATCGCCGCCGGTAAAGGTGCCTGTTATATTACCTGTTTCATCAGCCGCATCAAACTTACCATAGTTAACATACTGCATGCCAGCATAAAAATTGCCAATCTTATCGTAGCTGCGGGCGTATGATGCATACCCGTATTTAACATCAGAAAACCAATCGATATAACTTAATGATGCATGGTTGTGCATTTTGGGGTTTAGCAACGAGGGGTTATTAAATGGGGTATTAACATCATCATCGTAAATATTCATAAGGTAACCGCCCATAGCAGTTGTGCGCGCAGAGTTTGGTAAATTCAAAAACTGAAAAACACCATTACCTCCAATTTGGGCTGAAAGTACAGTTGAAATTAAAACGCTACCTAGTATGAAAAGCTTACGCATAGAACAAAGAAAGGGAATATTAAGGCTTAAACGGTAGTAGTGCAAAAATATTTTGCAGGCATTGATAATTAAATTTCACACAACGGGACTTCTAAAAACACCCCGAATTCTTTTGGGAAATTAACACTAACCCTTGCATGTACGCTGCCCTGTGCATCATAAAACCGGGCTTTGGTTGCTAGGGGGAAAACACCTTCGTGCCAAACGTTTGGGTGTATGTACAACCCCTGCGTACCATTAAAATAAAAGTTTACAAACTTATCAGGCGTAACATCATCACCGGGCAATGCCAGCGGAACAACATAGGGTGTGCCATCCAATGGAAAGAACAGCTGCCCGCCATCGGGGTGGTAGTTTGCATGCCAAAGCAATACCCTTTTGGGTACTTCAGTTATTTCCTTTTCACGCAATGCATCGCCAGGGTTTACACACCAACCCAGCATGTATTGGTCTTTTACCGCATTGTTTTTGCCAAAGTTATAATCGCCTTCCCACCAAAAATCAAATATGCCATTCTTTGTTCCGGCCTGGTTACCTGTACCGGGGTCAATAGGGCGGCCACCTTCTTTTGGCCAGGTAACCACTTCCAGTTCAAAGTTTATGTAATCATCAACCAAAACTCCATAACCTTTTAAGTTTTCAGCAGTGGCTTTAACTATTTTAGCAGTGTGCCATGGTAAAGTGGCGGGCACATCGGGTGCCATGTAATCAATTGCTTCGGTCGTCATAATTTAAAATAGTTATCAGTAGTATAGGTTTCCTTATTTTTACAAAGGTTAAATACAAATATACTAGCATAGCCAATAGGTCAATAAAAATACTCGGCATGCATACCATTTTCGTTATAAGTACTTACTTTTGTATATAATAAATTAATACAGCGTTTTGAATAATCAGGAATACCTTTCATCGCTCAACCGCCAGGCAATAGTTGAAAAACTAGGTGGCGAAGAGTTTGATATATTAGTAATAGGCGGCGGCATAACAGGCGCAGGCATTGCGCTAGATGCAGCTACCCGTGGTTTGCGAGTAGCTTTAATAGAAAAGCATGATTTTGCATCGGGTACTAGTAGCCGTTCTACCAAGCTTATACATGGCGGTTTACGTTATTTAAAGCAGTTTGAAATTGCATTGGTTCGCGAAGTAGGGCAGGAGCGTGATATTGTTTTTCATAACGCGCCCCATTTGGTTATTCCGGAGAAGATGTTGCTGCCTATTGTTAAAGGTGGTTCTTTATCTTCTTTTTCTGCATCTATTGGTTTATATGTTTACGACTGGCTGGCAGGTGTTGTTCGTTCAGAAAGGCGAAAAATGCTATCAACTAAAACCACTTTGCAAACAGAACCTTTGTTAAATAAAGACATTGTTATCGGCGGAGCCTTATATACCGAATACCGTAGTGATGATGCCCGCCTTGTAATAGAAACAATTAAAAAAGCCGTTGAACATGGGGCCGTTTGCCTTAACTACATTGAAGCAAAAAACCTTATTTACAACAATCAGGGAAAAGTAACCGGTGCTGATTCTACCGACCTTAACAGCGGTAATTCATTTCAGGTAAAAGCCAGAAAAGTAATTAATGCCGCAGGCCCCTGGGTTGATGAAATCAGAGAACTTGATAAATCGCGTAAAGGGAAACGTTTACACCTTACCAAAGGTATACACCTTGTGGTAGACCATGCCCGTTTGCCTATACACCATGCTACCTATTTTGATGTTGCCGACGGGCGGATGATATTTGCCATACCGCGCGCGGGTATAACTTATATTGGTACTACCGATACAAACTATAAAGGAAACAAAGAAAACCCTGGTGTAACAAAAGCTGATGTAGATTATATACTTGCAGCAGCTAATGCTATATTTCCTGATGCTAAGCTTGCTGTTGAAGATGTTCAATCATCGTGGAGCGGTTTGCGCCCTTTAATACACGAAGATGGTAAAGACCCATCAGAACTGTCTCGCAAAGACGAGATTTTTATTTCATCATCAGGCCTTGTTTCTATTGCCGGAGGTAAGCTTACCGGCTACAGGCAAATGGCCCGTAAGTCGGTTGATGTGGTTTTAAAACAAATGAAGGAGGATGACAACCAAGCCTTTGTTAGCTGTAAAACTGAAAAAATGACACTTTCGGGCGGTGAGTTTAAAAACCGCGACGAGATATTTAAATACATTGAAAAATGCACCGGAGAAGCTAAGCAAATTGGAGGCACGCAGCAAGAAGTAGCCGATTTGGTTTGGAAATACGGCAGCAATACGGCAGAAATAATTGAGAAAGCCTACGAACTACGCGAAACTAATCGTACAACAGGTGCAGAGCAGCCCGAAAACCTATTATGGCAGGCTGAAGTGTGGTACGGTATTAACAAAGAACTGGTGCTAAACCTTGGCGATTTTCTTATACGCCGTACAGGAATGTTGTACTTTGAAAGGCCACAAATAGCCAAAAGGTTAGGCTTCTACAAACAACAATTTGCCCAAATGCTAAAATGGGATAATGTAGAGCTACAACACCAGGCAGAATACTTTAATAATGAGTATACTGCTGTGGTAGATTTTACAAACGAAGAGAAATAAAACCAGAGTTTTCATAAACCTGATTTATATCATAGCACAGGACTAAACGTAAATGGATATTTGCTTATCAAATTGCTTTATCCGGTAATATATAGTCCTTACCAAATCATGCTCACAACGGAGTCTGGGAAACCGGGCTCCGTTGTTTTTTTACGGGGTTTAGCCTGATTACATTGTTAATAATCCCGATAATCCTGATGTGAGATTTAAGTGCCTTTTAGACACAAAAAGAATAAATCTACCTAGAGATGGGGTAGGTATAAAAAAGAATTGTGCCCGTCGCCGGACACAACCCTTAACCCAATTATGAAAAATTACTATTGGAAATTAATCCGTTACAAAGATTAATAAATATTTTGACATTACAAAAAAAAGCATGAAAGATTTTAGTGGTTTTCTAACATTTTATTGTTAAAATCGCAAAATGGTTACAGTGATAACACCTGAAACCTCCCAAGAGTGGGAGAAGTACTTTGAAATAAGGTATAGTACCTTACGCGAAGAATGGGGGCAGCCAATTGGTTCTGAACACCTTGTAGACGACCACAGTTCTTATCACGCGCTGGCTTTTGATGACGAAGGGAAACCTGTTGGGGTATGCCGTATGCACTTTAACAGCCCTGAAGAGACTCAAATACGTATGATGGGTGTTATGCCTGGCACTCGTACTAAGGGTGTAGGCAGCGCTTTGTTGCAGTATTTTGAAAAAAGAGCAAAGCATGAAGGAGCAAAAAAAATGGTATTAGATGCCCGTGATTATGCTGTGAAGTTTTATGAGAAAAACGGATATACGCTGGTTAAGCAAACCCATATACTATGGGGACTAATACCGCATTTTTGGATGGAGAAAACATTGTAAATAGAAAACTAAAAAAGCCCGTTTTAAAACGGGCTTTTTTATTGGTATTAAGTTGTGTTATTAAATTTTTAAAGTTTAATGCGTAACTGTAGTGTAAAGTTTCTAGGTGGCTCCATAATACCAGGCCTTGTAGCATATATACGGTTGGTTAAGTTTTTTGCAATAAAAGAAAGTTTTATTTTATTACTTAACTCATAAGCTAAACGCCCATCCATTATCCAATCTCCATTTATATGTTCACGTTCATACCTGTCAAAATCATAACCAAATAAGAATGATGCTAAGGTGAAAATTTCAGGTATCTTTTCGGCCCAACTGCCATAATACAATGTGTAGCCTACAGATAGTTTTTTGTAAGAAAGTTCAACATCGCCACGTATTAAATGCCTGGTGCGGAATTGCAACATATTTTGATAAGCGTAAGCACTATCAGCTCGTTTAGTAGCATACTTAAACATATCGCGTATATACCTTCCGGCTCCTTTTATATCTGATAGTGAGTCTAAGTCGCCAGGGAATGTATAGGTATAGCCTGCCAGTGTGCGGATTTTTACAGGTCCAATTTCACCCTCGCCCATAATACTTAATTCCCAACCTGCAATGCGGGCACCAGCAACATTAAATGGTTTTAAGCCAAAGCTTGATGTATCTGCACCGCCACTGGTTTTATAAAAGTAGTAACCAAAACGGTACTCAACAAATTTGCTATATTCCTGCCAAAAAAAGGCAGCATCGGCAAGTGCTTTAAAATTACCAATACGAAAACCTTGTTTTACACCAAATTCAGCACTCCAGCCACGCTCAACATCTAAACGTGGGTTAGGAACAATTTTCAATATTGAAAAATCTGCGTCTACAAAACGTTCTCCAACGGTTGGCATACGGTATGATTGTCCGTAAGATGCCCTGAAAAAAGTAGCTTTTCCAACCTGCCAGTTTAAACCCGAACGGAAAACAGGAATACCTAATTGTACAATTGTATCAACTGAGTTTATTTCATATCTAAGTCCGGCAGTAATAGATAATTTTTTGTTAATGGCATATTCCCCTTGGGCATAAAGGGCACCTGAGTATGTTAGCCTTAACCCTGGATAAAGGTTGCTTGTTGAAAAACCAAAGTTTAAAGGCAACCCAGCGGTTAAAACAGCTTTTTCTTTAAAACGTTTTTGGTATTGATAATCGCCGGTAAGGCCATTAGAGTTAGCATTTGGGTCGTCTCCATTACCGTACCTGTATACGTTTAAATATCGGGTTCGTAATATATGTTTAGATCCACGGTCGTTTGTGTAGGTTAAATGGGGGTCAATAGCTGTTTGCATATAGCGGTTGTCTGATGATGATGATGCAACGTATGCATTACTATCTAAGTCAACCGATAAAAAGAAGAACCCGTTATTTTCTCGCTGCCAGTTAACATCTATACCGTATTGAAGCCCGGGCTTTTTCTTGCTGGTAATTTGGGTTTTAAAATCTAACCTGCCACGTATAGAGCCACCTAAATCTAAATAACTATTTTGCATGTAAAAGTTAGCCCCGCCTACAACATCAAGATTGCCATATTTTTGTTTGTGGCTAAAACTTAAGCCGCTCATTCCAGGTTGGTTTCCGGTACCCCACCAGGCCATGTAGGCCCTTTTAGGGTTTTGGTAAAAACCTGTAAAAGCTGTAATTTCTGTTTCAGGGTCGGCTTTTGGCCATGCAGTTCGCACGTTAACAACACCATTTAAGGCAGATGAGCCATAAACTACCGATGAGCTACCTTTTGTAATTTCAACCTGCTCGGCATTTTCAAGCGGGGCAAAACTCCATTGGTTCATACCAAGGTCTGCGCTAGATATGCTAAGGTTATCTACAAGCACAGCAGTGCGAGAGCCAACACCATATGAATAGGAACTACCACCGCGTATTGATATTTGGCCATCTTGAACCTGTACGCCCGGAGCGCGGTTAACAGCATCAGAAAGATCTGTAGAGTTGTTATTTTTTAGCTGGTCTTTACCTAGTACTTCAATAGAAACGTTTTCACGTTTCAAGTCTTTCTCGTATTGGCTGGCCGATATTACCACCATACTTAACTGCTCTTGCTTACCGCTAAGCTTAATATTCAGATTAATAAGGTCTTTACCTTTAATGTTTACTTTACGCTCTACAACTTCATAACCCAACATAGTAAATTTAATGGTATGCTCGCCGCCGCTTACCACAACTTTATAATCGCCTTCAAGGCCTGTTACTACTTTGTTTACACCATCAACATTAATAACAACGCCTGATAGTTTTTCTTTATTTCCAACATCGGTAACGTAGCCTGCTATAGTAGCATTTTGTGCAATAGACACACTGCATAAAAGCGTAAAGAGTAATACTAAGTAATTGTTTTTCATTTATTTGTTAGGTTGGTGTGAGTATTTTAACGGTCTAAAATAGAATAATTTATTTCTGTTTGAAAATTATTTTTGCAATCCCTTTGGCAAAGTTCATCCATAATGTAGGCTTTGTTCTCTTAAACCTTCTCTCCAGCTTTTTTTGATAATGAGGGGTTTTCTTTACAGTTGTTTCTTTTGTAGAGTGTGTTACCTTATAAGTACACAGTTCGGTATTGTCCTCATCAACTACACTAAGTTCAACAAAGTCGTTGCCTACCACTCGTATTTTGCCCAGTTGGTTTTTAAAGTTTTTGTTACCATTAAGGCCTCCACCGCCTTGGTTCCAGGCATATTTATCATACCGTGGATAACCCATCAGTTTACTAAACTTATTCATATAATAAGCAAGGTGCGTACCTGCCACAGCAAGGCCGCTTGCATTTAACTCAGGCAAGCTACCATTGGTGCCATCGTCTATTACATTGTGGTGGGTGTCTCCACTAACCACTATTACATCATTTATTTTATTATTCTTAATAAAGTCTAGCAATTCTTTTGACTGGTAAGGATATCCTGCCCAGTATGTAGAGAAAGAAACTGCCATTCGGAACCCGGTACCTTTTTCGCCTGCATCGCCGGCTAATACATCCTGGGTTTTAATGCCCATATCTATCAGGTGTTTGAGGTTTTGGTTAAAGGGTAAGCCCATAACCAAGAACTTCCAGTCGGCTTTAGATGCTTTTAGCTTATCCTTAACCCATTGCATTTGCTTAGGGCTTATAATATGAATGTTACTATCGGGAGAAAATGACCAGTGATTAGCAATGCTATCATATTTAAAGTTATAGCCATTACCATCACCAGAGAAGCGAGTATCCAGCATTATAAACTCTGCATTACCCATTACGAAAGAATGGTAAAAACCATCTGCGCTATCTTTTAATTCATAGCCTGGAAAAAAATCGACATAGCCCCGCATGCAGTTGCTGCGCATGATATCAGGAAAACTGTCAATTTTAAGCTTATTAACTAATACGCGTTTTTTACCTCGTTGTTGAAACTCATACCCTACACCTGTAACTCCCGCCCAACGTGAAGCACCCCATGCATCATCATCATCGGGAACATAGGCTATAGGCAGGTTTTGCAGCGTTTGTTTCATCCGCTTTTCATCGAACCTGCGTCGGTACGATTCTTCTATAGCCGAATATTTAACAGGGTAATCATCGCCCATCTGGTAGCTTGGGTAGGTAAAATCGCCGGTATGGATAAGCATGTGGGGTTTTAGCTTAGCCATTACATCAAAGGTTTTCATGTTTGGCGATTCCTGGCACGAGCCTGTTACAAAAAGGTAATCGCCCCGCTCGCCAGGCTT